>DEIL01000058.1:0-8624 GCA_002352445.1 Desulfobulbaceae bacterium UBA2775 | reverse complement strand
ATGGTGGTCTCAATATCCTCCTGGAAGCGTTCTTTGGTCACCATGGCTTCCTTTAAAGCAAACATGCAGCAGGCACCGGAGCAGTATGGAGCTGCTCCCTTCTGCAGTCCGCGCGAGCCGATGCATTGAATCCAGGCAATTTTTTTCGGCTGCTTACCATTGGACGGCCGCAGAAGCTGACCCGAGGTTGGACCAGATGCCGAGAGAATACGCTCATACTCCAGGCTGGTTACCACATCAGGATGTTCTGAATACCCCAGATAATCAAGCCCGCTTGGATCAAACAGGGAGGCCCCCGGTGACATCACGATTGCACCACAGGAAATGTCACCGCTGCTGCCCAGATCATCAGGATTAATTGCACCTGCTGGACAACTCTTCACCAGTGCTTCGATATCCTGACACTTATCCAAATCAATGGCATAGGCCTGCGGTATGGCCTGGGGATAACGCATACAGGTTGGTGCCCGATGATCGAGTCCCGGACTGAAACGTACACATTCCGGAAAAGCTTCATAACACGCACCGCAGCCGGTGCATTTATCAAGATTGATATATCGCGGAGCCGATTCCAGGCTGACAGTAAAGTTTCCTTTTTCTCCCTTTACACCTTTGACTGTAGTCAATGACAGCAGAGAAATATGTTCCTGCCTGCCACTTTCTGAGAGGTTCGGAGCAAGTGTACACAAGTCGCAGTTGTTTGTCGGAAAGGTTCTATCCAGCTGGGTCATCAGCCCGCCGATGTTGTCTGCCTTATCAACAAGGACAACATCCTTTTCGGCTTCAGCCAGATCCAGTGCCGTCCGTATACCTCCAAGACCACCACCTACAACAAGGACCCTGTTGCTCGTTTGTACTATATTTGTATTTTGCATTGTATCTTTATTCCTGCAAAGTTAGCGGAGTGAGTTTAGAGGCCGGCAATATCGAGGATCTCTGGAAGCTTGTGCTCCCAGCCCAGTGTCTGCAGCATCACTCCCCGGGACATGTCCTTGAGTGCCGCAATGGTTTCTCCGGCAATTTTGATGCCTTCGAGCTCCCGGTCGGAAGATTTGCGGATTCGCCGGATCAAGTCTTCAGAAATATTAGAACCGGGTTCGCTTCTGGCGATATACTGTGCAATAGCAAGTGATTTAATCAGAAAGACCGTGGGGATAATTGGTACATTTAACTCTTTTGCCTTCTCCATAAAACCTGCAAAAGATTCCAGATCAAAGACAGGAGGAGTGATTATATAACTCGCTCCTGCTGCAACTTTTTTAGCTGCCATTTCCAATTCCCCGGCAAGGCCTTCTTCATTACTAAATGGAGCAATAGTGCATCCGGCGGTAAACTCGGGGACACCGTCCAGTTCAAAGCCGCCCATATCTTTTCCCTGATTGAGTGCAGCAATGACCTGAACAAGTTCCACTTCATCAAGATCAAATACCTGCTTGGCATCCCGATGATCACTCTGGTCGATATGCTCGCTGTGAGTAACCAGCAGATTCTGAACACCAAGGACATAAGCGGCCAGCATATCACCCTGCAGCGCCATTCGGTTTCGATCACGACAATAAGTATGGATGATAGCTTCTACTCCCTGCTGCTGCATGAGAACTCCCCCCGCCAGGGCACTCATGCGCATGATGCCGTTATCCATATCGGGTACAACAATAGCGTCGATCCGCCCTTTTATACGACGGGCATCATTTACAAGTCTGGAAATGTTCACTCCCTTGGGAGTGTGCATCTCTGCCAATACAACAAATTCGTTCGATGATAATCTTTTTTGAAAACTCATATACCTTCTTCCCTCCAGATAAGAGCTGACAGATTGGTGTTAGTAGAGAGACGATTCGGGATGGAAGACATCAACGTCTTTCAAATCATCCCCAAGATACGCCCTTTCATTCGGTCCAAGAATGCCCAACGAGAGACAGATGAGCGTCCATATGTGTACTGTGCCGTAAGCAGCGCCATGGTGATGCCCTATATCATGAACCTGGGCATGGCAGTTATGACAGCCGGTAATACAATAGTCTGCACCAGTAGAGATGATCTGCTGGTATTTAAGTTCGCCATACGCTCGCCTGGCATCAGTAAACCCTGATTGCAGGAAACCACCACCACCACCACAACAGTAGTTGTTTGATTTGTTTGGCGTCATTTCAATGACGTTGTCTTCGCCAACCACCGATTTGATAACAAAGCGTAAATCATCTGCTACTTCATCGCCATATCCCTTACGAACGATCTGGCAGGGGTCCTGAATAGTAAATTTGATCTTACGATCCTTATTCCAGTCAGAACTCACTTTAAGACGACCCTCACGAATCCACTTAGCGTAATACTGGTAGATGGAAGCAACTTCAAATTTGTGATCGATGTTGAATTTTTTCAGTCCGGCCCGGACTGAGAATGTAATGTGTCCTCACTCAGTGTTGAGAAAGACCTTGCAACCAAGGTCATCAGCCTGTTCCGCTGAGACACGGGTTACGTGATCCCAGCATTTATCATCCGCCAGGAACATACAGTAGTTTTCTGCAGCCCATCCCCTGCTGCCATACGTCCAGTCAACACCGGCAAGATGGAGTATTTTCCACAATGGAACCATCTCATCGGGCTCAACATTCGGCTCCCTGGAGTTCTGGTTGACAAAAAACTGGGTGTTCGGTTTATCGATTGGAGCAACCATATCTTTGAACTCAGGCTGTGCCTCCCGATATTCATCCAACACATCGCCAACCACAAAAACGAAGTCATCAGGAGCAGTACCCATGGCACTGTTGGAATCGTTTCTCAAAGCCATGTCACATGAATCACGAATACCCTTGGGCCGATCTTCACGGGGCCATGTTGCCCGAGCATTATAAATAAGCTGGGGAATGTCTATCTGCATCGGACACACATAAATGCATCGTTGACACATTGTACACATCCAGACCCATGGGCTGCTCGTTGCCTCTTCATCAAGTCCCATAGCACACATGCGCAGAAATTTGCGCGGATCCATGTCCTCGAGACCAGACGCAGGACACCCTGAAGCACATGCGCCGCAAGTCAGACAAAGATCAAGGTTGCCACCGCCAGGGATGATCTCCTTGACTTTATCTTTAAATACGGTTTGCTTTTTTCCTCTGATTTTAATGCTGCTTTCTGCCATTTGTTTTTTCCTTTTGTTCTAGCCAGACCACATTTTAAAAAAATGAGATAGTCACACATTTTTTTGTATTCGAAACTGGAGAAAGCCGTCATCATCCTCACAACCTGCTGTGAGAATTTGGTAGGTCGATTCAGGCAAGACCTTGAAAAGATCTTCTCTCGTATCAGTATCGGCTCCCCTTACCTCCAGGGTGTCATATTGTTTCATCTCTCTGAATACCTGGGTTACTTTCAACAGGGAAAACCAGGAGACGAAATGCCTTACATCTATGACAATGTCTGTTTTATCTGCCAACGTTAACTTACTCCTTACTTTTCAAAATTACTATCACTGAGCAACAAACGGGCCAACCTCATATCAGTTATGCTGATACCATCGAACAATTAATTATGTTATTGTTTGATAACAACTAATTACGTGTTGTACACACGTATAAATGGTATTCCAAATCATATAAAAATTTGTTAAGATGACTTGGATTTTCTTATAAAACTGTTAAGAGACTGTTAAAGTGTTAACGAGGCTCCTCTTAACATGTGCTAAGCTTTAACAGGGTATATTAATGATCGGTCGGGAATTAGATGGTTTTTGGAAGACAGTGGTCAACACTATTCGTGACGGAATTGTGATCGTCAACACCAGCGGAGCCATTGTCTCGATTAATCGGGCTTTTGAGCAGATCACCGGATACTCCCGAGAAGAATTAATAGGCCGGACCTGCAAAATACTTGGTTCCGATTTCCAGCAGAATGGCATCCCATCATACGATGAATCAGAGCAGCGGAAATGCCGTATCCAGCGAAAAGACGGCTCTAACATTCACGCCCTGAAAAATACAGCAACACTGAAAGATACTACCGGAAATATCATTGGTACTGTTGGCACGATCACCGACTTAACGGAGATAATTGAAAAAGAAAACCAGCTGAAGGCATATCGTGAGCAGTTGCACAATGAGAATGATTTCCATGGCATTGTTGGTTCCTCGACTCCCATGCAGAGAGTTTTCGACATGATTGATAATGCAGCTCATTCCGACGCCCCTGTAATTATTTATGGTGAAAGCGGCACCGGTAAGGAACTGGTAAGCAGGGCAATCCATGAGATTGGTACCAGAAAAGATAAGCCCTTTATCAAAGTCAATTGTGCCAGTCTTACTGAGTCGCTCCTTGAGAGCGAGCTGTTCGGCCATGTGCGGGGTGCCTACACCGGCGCCTATAAAGATCGGGCAGGTCGGTTTGAAAAAGCGGATCAGGGGGATCTCTTTCTTGACGAAATTGGCGATCTGCCGCTGGCGACCCAGATTAAACTATTGAGGGTTCTTGAAGAAAAAGTCATCGAACGAGTCGGATCCAGTGCTCCAATATCTACTGACGTTCGTATTATATCTGCAACAAATCAAGATCTTCTCACCCTTGTTGAAGATGGTAAATTTCGAAAAGATTTTTATTTTCGCATTAACATCATCCCAATCTTTCTGCCATCACTACGGGACAGGGCCGAAGATATTCCTTTACTGGTAGAATCATTTTTTCGCAAAATGCGACTGAAAAATGAGAAAGCAATAGATGGCATCAGGGAAGATACCATGGACATCCTGATGCGTCACAGCTGGCCTGGGAACGTCAGGGAGTTAAAAGGTGCTCTGGAATACTCATTCGTGACCTGCCACACCAATATGATCCACCCCAGCCATCTTCCGGAAACCATTTTTCGCCAGAAAAAGTTGCAGTCAGGGGGGAAGCAGACACCATTCAATATGCAGGAAATTGAACGGCTGGAACTTCTGGAAGCCTTGGAAAAGTCAGGAGGAAATCAATCACGGGCTGCTAAGATCCTGGGTGTTTCCAGGGTCACCGTCTGGAACAGGATGAAACGATATAACCTTCAGTCCAGACGGAGCATTATATCAGAGAAGTAGTTGGACAAGAAAGGTAGAATCAGCTCTTATTTTTTTCGACCAGAACAGGGAATTGTTATCCGCTTAGGAATTGCATCAAGCTTCAAAGCTGTCAACCCCCTGCCCCAGACACAGCCAGTATCAAGAGCGAAGACACCGTTGGCTGCGTAATAAGAAAGTGTTGACCAGTGTCCGCAGATAATTTTCATATCGAGATTTGCTCGTTTTGAAATATTGAACCAGGGAAGATAGGGAGCCGACTGGCTGCCAGGGGGGCCTGTCTCTTTCAAATTCATACAACCATTTTCATCACAGAACCGCATCCTGGTAAAACAGTTTACAATAAAACGAAGCCGCCCATAGCCTGTAAGAGAGTCTGACCAGACGGCGGGTTTATTACCATACATTTCTTTAAAAAAGTCGTTGTAACAGGGCCCTCTCAGGGCAGTCTCAAGTTCTCTTGCACACGATAATGCCAGTTCCAGGTTCCATTGGGGCGCCAGACCGGCGTGAATGAGGGTATAACCGAGAGTTTCATCATAGTGAAGTACTGGTCTATACCTCAGCCACGTCAGAAGCTCGTCTGCATCCTCGGCATCCAGTATATCCTGAAAAGTATCATTTTTTTTGGGAGTTCGGCAACCAGCCGCCATGGCAAGAAGATGAAGATCGTGGTTACCAAGAACAACAACAGCCTTTTCGCCCAGGCCTTTAATAAACCTGACCGTTTGCAGATTTTTCAGGCCTCTGTTAACCAAATCTCCTGCAAACCAGAGCTGGTCATGCTGTTCGTTAAAATCAATATGATCCAGGAGTACCATGAGATCATCATAACATCCCTGAATATCACCTATGGCGTATACACTCATTCAGTCGTTTCCTGAAATTTGTTAATCATAATGGCGTCGTAAAAAGTCCGATCCACGGCGTTGCAGGCTTTTATCAGCACCGAGGCATACTGTATGTATTGCCTCGACACTGATAAAACCACTGCGCCTCAGAGTCTACGCTTCCCTGTATATCAAACTTTTTTCATAGCCATCTGGGGACTTCGAATTATCTCTTTACGAGTTTGTTACTCATAAAGGGAATCTTTTTCTGCCAAATTTGACTCTATCTTACTAAATACAGTAACATCAATATGGAAGGTTGATACAAAGTCTCTGCGTGTGCACGACTTTTATATAAACATATAAAGTTTTAAAGAAATTGTCATTTATGACCTCAGAAGAAATAACAGAACTCCAATCCCAACTGAAACTGGCACGGGAACGTATAGCGGAACTTGAACAATTCCTTATCCGCCAGTCGGGAACAGTATTTTCTTCTGTTCAGGATCTCTCAAAATGCGGGATGGAAAATGTCGAACTTGAACAGAGCAGGAATAAATACCGGAAACTTGTCAATTATGCCAATGATGCCATGTTTGTCATCACCCTGGATACAGACAACCCATATTATGGTTACTTTTCCGATGTGAACAATGTCGCCTGTAAACAATTTGGCTACTCCCGTGATGAGCTTCTTCGTATGACACCTTTTGACTTATGTGATGACGATGATTTTGGCTATATCGAGGATATGCTTATTCACCTCAAAAACGAAGGCAACCTTACATATGAAACAGTGTACAGGCGAAAAGACGGTTCAAGATTTCCAGTTGAAATAAGCGCTCTCCGTTTGACTATTTCCAGCGAAGATCTGTTTACATTCATTGCCAGGGATATATCTGAAAGAAAAACGGTGGAGGAGGCACTAAAAGAAAGTGAGCATCTTTACCGGTTGCTGGCTGACAATGTGCACGATGTTATCTGGACAACTGACAGTAATTTTCAACCACTATTTATTAGTCCTTCTTTTACTAATCTCACAGGCTTTCCCCAGGAAAATGCCACAGATGTTCTCCACAGGGAAGTCATTCTCTCCTCACCGTTCATTAAAGACTCCAGAGGAATATTTTCTCTACCGGAAGACAAATCTCACTACTGGGAAACACCAATCGCAACCGCGGATAATGAGATCATCTGGGTCGAAAGTGTTGCGTCCCGTCTTGTTGAGAACTCCGACCATTGTACTGGTATTATAGGTGTTACACGGGATATCACAACAAGAAAACAGATGATAACAGAACTTGAGACAGCAAAAGAGAAAGCTTTTGCTGCCAGTAAGGCAAAGTCGAAATTTCTGGCCAACATGAGTCATGAGGTGCGGACACCGATGAACGGGGTTATCGGGATGCTTCAGCTACTGGAGATGACCCAGCTCAATGATGAGCAGGAGGAATACGTCAAGACAGCTTCAGCTTCAGGAGAAAGTCTTCTTACCATAATAAACGACATCCTCGATAACGCTAAAATAGAATCGGGTAAGGTACAGATAAATCCAGAACCTTTTGAAATAACCTCCGTTATGGATCCTCTGATAACCTCTTTTAAAAGTAGTCTGGATCCTCAAAAGGTTAAACTCAATTACTCAATAAGCCCTGAGGTACCGGCTGTTTTTGTTGCAGACCAGGCAAGACTCAAACAAATCCTTTTCAACCTGATAGGAAACGCGGTTAAATTTACTGATTATGGAGAAATTTCCATCTCTGTCCAGGTGCTGGAAGAAATTAACGGAAAGTATTTGAGAATAAGCTGGACTGTTTCAGATACCGGCATAGGTATTCCTGAGGATGCCGTTGACGGACTGTTCGAACCGTTCACCCAGGTAGAAGATAACAGTCGCCGCAAACGTAAAGGAACCGGGTTGGGTTTGAGTATCGTGAAACAACTTGTCAACCAGATGGGAGGAAATGTTTCACTGAGACAAAATGAACATCAGGGCACCACCTTCACTTTCGATATTCTCACGGAAAAATGTAACAGTACTGATTTCAGACAACCAACGGAAAGAATTACCCCCTTATTAAGCAGCCCCCTGCGACGGTTATCAACCCTCATTGTTGAAGATGAACCAATTAATCAACAGATTCTGAAGGCAATACTGACCAAACTCGGTCACCAAACAACAGTAGCATCTGATGGTTACAGCGCTATGGAGGTCATGACATCCATGGATTTTGATGTTATCTTGATGGACGTACAAATGCCGGATCTCGATGGATTGGAGACAACAAGGATAATTCGTTCATCGAAAAAATATGAAGAAATTAAAAGAATTCCGATAATTGCACTCACAGCATATGCCATGGCCGGGGACAGGGAAAAATGTATGGAAGCCGGTATGGATTACTACCTTTCCAAGCCGGTAGACGTGAAGGCGCTGGTCAAAATTCTTAAAACCCTGAACAGAGATATTTAGCCTGCTCCACTTAACCCCCCCCGTTAATCAAACCTCTGTTGCTAAAACTCACCTGGTTTCATCCAGATTAAATTCAAGGATAGACCACCAATTCCTGTCAAAACAATCGATTATTAACTTGACCCGCCAGAGGTTCAAAGATAGTGTAAACTTGCTTCTCTATGATGGCGTCGTAGAAAGTTCGATCTCCCTCGTTGTCGGTTTTTGTCTATATAGTTTTATATGAAAGTCATGTGCTATCCTGAAGAAAAAGGGTTGGGAAGGGGTGTTGCCACA
>DEIL01000088.1 GCA_002352445.1 Desulfobulbaceae bacterium UBA2775 | reverse complement strand
TCTGCCATTATTGTCTACAATGCCACAGATATCAGAGAGGGGAAAAGAAAAATCGCGAGGCATCATTTTTAAATGTCCCCTGCACGCTGTTCAAGTAACTCAGAAAGAACGGCTGGCAGCGCACTGTGGACACGCCTGGTTATTGTCTGTTCATTTTTCTGCCACCAGACGCCTGCAAAGACAATCCCCAGACCGATAAAAGTCAGTGAAATGGCAGCAATTCCCGGTGCAAGCCTCATTGTAGTCTGAAAACGGGTATATAGCCCATTTGATTTAACACTTACCGTTTTTAACAGAATTCGATTGAGTTGTCGATTCTGGACAATGAAAAAGGCTGCAAATTACATTTTTTGAGCATAATGCCCCATCCGTTCCTTCCTGTTATTTTCAGAAAGAGAGCCATTGTTCTTTGAAAATTGAAAGATCTATTTTCGCAAGTCGATTGGCACCCAGCCCAGAAGAATCCGGTCCAAAAAAGGGGTCAGATTTATTTGTTATTTGTTGATAAATAAATCTGACCCCTTTTCACACTCGTGGAAGGAAAGGGATTCGGGGGGGTGTTGACACAACAGGTAAGCGAGCCTGCGATCCACAGCCTGCGAGGACGTTTGGCAACACTCCTTTGAATCCCGGTTACATTACTTTCATGCTTTGTTGTGAAATTCATTTCATGGGTGTTAGATCAAAGTCTGATTCTGAAATTTCTCTGAGTCTGTCGCTTACCGAGTACGAAAATGGAGAGAAAAATTCCAAGGCACTAAAAATACGTCGTACTTGTCCCTCCTGGTATGGTTATATGCTATGAGGAGAGCAAGACCTGGTAGATATCGCGATACAAAGTAAAAAATATATACATAGAGGCTGACGACCCGGTTATCCAACCATTTTTAAAATTCCGATCTATTCGGAGTAGGAGAGTATGTAATACTATGAAAGGATTTTTCTACCCCAAAAGTATTGTTGTCATTGGTGTGAGCGACAAACCAAAAAATATGGGACGGATGATCGTTTACAACTTGATTCACAAAGGGTTTACCGGTCAGGTCCATGCCGTGGGACCACACGGGGGGACTGTTCTTGGACGGCCTGTTCGCAAAAATGTGAAAGACATTCAATTCCCTCTGGACATGGCGGTGATTTTGACGCCAGCGGCTATTGCCGTTGAAATGGTGAGAGAGTGCGGGGAGGCAGGAATTCGAAGGATCGTCATTGAATCCGCCGGGTTTTCCGAGTTTTCCGATGACCGGAAAGGATTGGAAAAAGAACTGTCAGCCATAGCAAAAGAATTTGGCATTCGGTTTATAGGTCCTAACTGTATCGGTGTTTTTAATACCGACAACGGCCTTGCCACATCTTTTGTTTTGACCACGTCTGACTTTGGCAAGGGAGATGTTTCTATAGTGGCTCAGTCCGGTGGGATTGCTATGACCTATATGGAGTCACTGGAGTTTGATGGTGTCAATTTTAACAAGGTAACCTCCATTGGCAATAAACTGAATGTAGATGAATCGGATCTTCTCGACTACCTTGTCAATGAAGACGAAGGAACAAGGATTATCTGCATGTATCTTGAGGGCATCAAAAATGGTCGTCGATTGATGCAGATTGCAAGGCAGAGCAAAAAGCCGATCATTGTACATAAATCAGGTGTAGGGCGTGCAGGTGCCGCTACAGCTGCTTCACACACTGCGGCAATGTCTACAGATAACAAGGTTGTAAATGCGGCTTTTCGCCAGGCTGGCATTATCCGCGTGCACATGACTTCCCAGATGGTGGATTTTGTCAAGATTTTCGAACTGCCTCCCATGAAAGGCCGCAATCTGGCCATCGTTTCCAGGTCTGGAGGTCATGCTGTTATTGCCGCCGACACAGCGGAGCACTTCGGTTTTGAATTCCCCTCATTTCCCCCTGAAGAACTGGCAAAGATTAATGAACATGTGCGAGGCGGGGTTATTAATCTCAGAAATCCTCTGGATCTTGGAGATCTTTTTGACCTGTCAGTTTACGAGTCCATAGCTCGCATGGTTTTATCCAATGAAAATATGCACGGTATGGTTCTGGCGCACGCTTACGGTAAGGCTGACAGTGAGGAATCGCGTCAATTCTTAAGAGTTGTCAAGGAATTGAGCATCAAATATCAGAAGCCGGTTGCTCTGTGTCTAATGATCGATGATCAGGAGGCAAGTTATCTCAAACAAAATATTAGGTTTCCTTTTTTCAGCAGCCCTGAGGAAGGAGCATGGGCGTTAAGTGTCTCATATCAAGCACATCAGTATAGACAGCGTGAGCAGATTACCGTGTCTCCCGTCGGCACCTTTGATCCGTTGCCTGCACGTACGATAATTGAAAATGCTGCTCAGAAAAAACGCAATCCCAGCCAGGCAGAGTGTTTCGATATTCTGAAATTATACGATATCCCCGTGCCTGGGTATCGGCAGGCTGGTACAGCCATTGAAGCGATTGAAGCAGCAGAGCAGATAGGCTTTCCAGTGGTTTTGAAAATAGATGTCCCCTCGGTGCTCCATAAGTCTGATGTGGGGGGGGTCGTTTTGAATCTTGCTTCCCCAAAAGCTGTGTCTGAGGCTTTCACGCAGATGCACGATAGAATAGCCGGTTCGCTGTCTGCAGACGAACCTTTTGTCGTTCTCGTTATGGAATATGTGAAAGTCAACGGTCAGGAGGTAATTTTCGGCATAAAGCAGGATCAGACTTTCGGCCCGGCACTGCTGTTTGGCATGGGCGGTATTCTGGCCGAATTGATCAAAGACATCAGTATCATGATTGCACCGGTGGACCGCAGCGAAGTCAATGAGATGATCAAGAAAATTAAAGGTTACAAAGTACTCACCGGCGTGCGTGGTCAGAAATCCGTAGATATTGACAGCCTGGCGGATAACCTTCTCAAACTTTCGCAGTTGGCCCTGGATGTACCTCAAATTATGGAAATAGATCTGAACCCTGTTCTGAGTTACGAAGATGGTTGTCTGGCATTAGATGCCAGATTTGTTCTGTGAAACAACCAGTCAACACTTTGTTGAGAATCAGGACAACTTGGTGACGGATACATCTTGGTAATATTTTATTCGTGATATATTAGTACCTTACTCCTGAACTTCTATCATAAAAAACAAGAAAAACTTAAACCACAGAGTTCGCAGAGAGCACAGAGGAAAGAAAAATAAATGCTTTTTCTCTGTGAACTCTGTGGTGGGGCAATGTACCTTTTGGGTTGTGGGTGTCGCCTACTTTAGATCAATATACCCATCAACAATACGACCCGCCTCGCCTAGCACAAATATCTTGATTGTGATTAAATCATATATGTTCAGCGTGTTGACACTAACACCGGGGTATGACATGGTAAGGAATTAATAGACACTTTTCTAAGATTGAAATTATAATCTTTGAAGAAGTGATCTAATGAAAAAGAGAAGAAGGAGGAGGCAGTAAAGTTGATCCTTGAACAAGGATACCCTATTTCGGAAATCCTTGACAAACGCAGGAGATCGGACTTTTTACGACGCCATCACCCTTTAACTATTACCAGAGGAAGAAAAGTGCTCAATTCAGTAAAGTGGTTTTGCTCCAAATGACGATTTCATCTTTGATCGGCATTATGGCCGCGTTTCTGACTACGATTGCCTTTGTACCACAGGTTTTGCGCGTAATGCGCACCCGTGATACTCACGCGATCTCTTTGTGGATGTATTTGTTGTTCTCGACCGGGCTAATGCTATGGCTGGTGTATGGCGTTATGCTCAGTCTATGGCCGGTGATCCTTGCGAACAGCGTGACACTGTTGCTGTCCCTCATCGTGATCTACTTCAAGGTGCGCAGTCACAACCGGCCTATGCAAAACTAGCCCAGAGCACTCCGATGACTGGCTCGGGTTTTCTAACAGGTAGTTTTCTGTCAAACAAAGTAGGCTAAATGCAATTCAATTCCTGGTAATCAACAGTCAAAGCTTGTTTGTGAACATCTTTGTATCCATAACAGTCCAGACGCCCCCCTGATATTCTGGACTGATCATTATACTTTTCAAAATACTAGAACGCTTCAGACTCCGCGAGCTTTTGTCTATGAACGAATCAGACAGAACAGTCGCTAAGAAACCAGATTGTTTCTGTTCGCAAAAGGCAATGATTGACATCTTCAGCATAATTAAAATAAAATAATTCACGTACAGGGGAAAACAAAATATAAAAACAAAGGTAAATACCATGCGAAACAACATCATTCATTGGGGAATTCTTGGGGTTGGTGATGTTTGTGAAGTAAAAACCGGACCTGCTTTCCAGAAGGCTCAGGACTCTGAACTCGTCGCAGTAATGAGAAGAAGTACTCTTAAAGCTCAGGAGTTCGCCAGGCGACATAGAGTACCAAGATGGTATGACACAATTGATGATCTTCTTGCAGACAAAGAAATTGACGCGATATATATTTCCACACCACCAAAATTTCACCTTGAACATACCCAAGCAACTCTTGATGCCGGTAAAATGGTATATCTTGAAAAACCCATGGGGCTAAATGCAGACGAGTGTAAAAAGATCATCGAGAAAGAGAAACAGGTAAACAAAAAGGTTGTGGTGGCGCACTATAGAAGAGCGCTTCCTTTGTTTGAAAAAGTGGGTGAATTGCTACGTTCAGGGGCAATTGGGAATCCCAGATTGATAGAAATTAATATTCTTCAGTCTGCTCAATCATCACTTATCGCAGATGTGGAGGGTAACTGGCGCATGAAACCAGAGATATCTGGGGGTGGTTTGTTCCATGATCTTGCCCCTCACATGATCGACTTGGTGCTTCAGTTCTTTGGAGATCCAGCTACGGTTAATGGCTTTTCGTTGCAACAACAGGAGAACGGACTGGTAGATGATTTTGTTCACGGAACCATGATTTTTGAAAGTGGCGCAGTTTTCACAGGCAATTGGGGGTTTACTGTAAGTGAAACTGCTGAAAGAGACTCGTTTGTAATAACCGGTGATGAAGGGCAGGTCTCCTGTTCCCTTTTTGGTGTTGAAGTTATTTTTACCTCAAAAGACGGGGTCCAAGCTTACACCTTTCCAGCTCCTGTTCATGTACAGCAGCCAATGGTAGAATTTGTAAATCGGTATTTCATGGGGTTGGGTGAAAATCCATGTTCAACGCTGGAAGCTTTGAGAGTCGTTGAGATTATGGATGTCTTTTCTGCACCATTGAAAAAATGATTGTGTAGTTAACGCATCAGTAAATTGGGAACAAACATACTGATGGCTAGAATATAGGTCACCAGTAGCAAGGTAATCACCATCACCAGATAAAACGGCCAGACCGTTCTGGTTGTATCTTCTATTCTGACGTTGCCAACAAACTGTCCAAAGAGTGATATGCAAGGGCGTGAGCAGTTACCTCGAAGTACTCGATACTGAACGAACTCTCTTTTCTGCAGATTTGCAGTTGTCCCAACTGCAGCAGCAATACCTTAACGCCTATGTCGGATTATATAAGGCACTGGGCGGCGGCCGTGCTGACAAAGCGGGTTGGCAGGCAAATGGTTCTCCTGAACAGTGATGAATGAAGCAACACTGGCTTATTTATGATACCTGCTATTTTCATTCATCCACTGCATGATGGCCTGCCAATTGTTTTTATCATACTTTTCGGTGATGGATTTTTCAGAGTTATATATTCCTGCATGCCCGACAAGAGGATTGTGGAAGTGTGTTTTAATTACACTTCTTATATAACTGAATATTGCAACACAGGTCTCGACAGGACTGATATCATCCTTGCCGCCAGAGAGGACAGCCGTAGGACAGGTGATTCTTGAAAAATCCTTATCAGCAATACACTCGGCTTTCGTTCCAAATTTGAAAAATGAAAAGAGATCTTTATACAATCCCCCGGGAATCGCGGCGACGGTATCCTTGTCCATCCAGCTCTTAAATACATAATCCCGTTCAGTACTAAAATTGTCATCCAGCATCTGTTGGAACAAACTGATATGCCTGTTTGCAATATTGGCTGTGTGGTAAGCACCAATATAATGATTGAGATCCCCCATCAGCCGCCAGCTCTTAGCCATCCTGTGAGCTGACATGCGATTCCCGCTCAGCTTAAGATAATCTTCAATATCCTGCATCGATACACTGTCGGCGACTTCTTGTATAGTGTTGTCTCCCTGACGCGGATCAAATGGAGCGCCTGCGAGTACAAAAGTATTGGCATCATCAGGGTTATCAGCCAGATTCCATGCATTGAAATATCCCATCTGACATAATCCCACAATATGAGGAGCAAACCTTGTGGCGGTTTTTATATGCTCAATGGCTGAATGAACAGTGGATAAATATTCCGGCGTTGCCTGGTGGAGATTTTTCTCAAGTGGATCCTTACATGAAAATACCGATACAGGCCCGAAGCCGTTATTGACGAACTCTTTTACCAGGCTCGATCTTTTTTCCGGATTGAATCTGGAATTATAATCTGCAAGAGCTATAGATCGTCCGGTATAGGCAATGAATATTATTACAGGCTTATCTTTGACACCATTGTCAACATCACACACCAGCAGTTCTGCCCTTTCATCCTCCCATACAGCACGAAAAGGGAGAGCTGGTTGCATCGGCTCGATTTCCTGTGTTGCATGGTGCAGATACTGCAACTGTCGCTGTGGATTTAACATATTTATCTCTTTCTGTCCGGTATCGGGTAGCCCCCAAAAGGCCTGGGTTGAACTGAGAAGGTCCTTGTAAGACTCAAGAAAATAGTTAACACCTGCTAAATAAGGAGAAAATACCATCTGGGCACAATTTACCGCATAATTGACCGGAGGATGAACAAGATTTTCCTCAAAATCTACAAGATGTTCTAACAAGCTGAAGTTCATAGCTGCCTTGCTGCCTTTACCTATCATAAATAGTCCTTTACAGGGTACTACCCTGCATCTTTTTGAATACCCTTAGGTATGGATTTTTAAATTTTCTACTGCTGGTACATTGTAACATCGGGATGATCCTTCGCAATGGTTATAAATTCATGGGTAAAAACATGGCTCAGCAGGGGGCCTTGTGTTCCATCAGGTATGCCCGGTAAGGGGCAAGAACCGGGTCGGCTTCTTCCAGTGGTTTCCCGGTGATAAATGCCGGGATCGGGCCGGTGTTGTATAATAGTAGAATGTTCGCTTCCATGGCCGTGGCGATTTCGGTGGCCTTTTGTTTGGCGCTTTCTTTTTCAAGTGAGGTGTCAGATCAAATCTGAACTACTCTAGTTTGAAGCTCTCATAAACTATCTAACCCGACTAGTCGGATAACTTTCAGTCTCGCTGGATAAGTGCCATGGAAGTATATTCAATCATTTAATTTAAAACGATCTTTCTTGATTTCTTGTTTTTTATTACTGAAGTTCTGGAGTAAGGCACTAATATCGCTGTGATTAACATTATTCCTGTTGATGTTGATACTTGATGTATCCGTTTGGTCATCCATCACCTCCTTAGTTAAAACTGATGGCGTCGTAAAAAGTCCGATCTCCTTCGTTGCAGGTTTTTCTCAGAACCTCAACATACCATATGTATTGTTGAGGGCCTGAGAAAAACACTACGCCTCGTGTATCAAACTTTTTGACTTAGCCATCCGGAACTTCGAATGACCTTTTTACGAGTTCATCAATTATGGCCTTGCCAGAATTTTGATTCAGCTTGGGAGACTCCGCAAAGGCCATTTATATGCAGACTGTGATTATTTTTCAATCACTCCTG
>DEIL01000288.1 GCA_002352445.1 Desulfobulbaceae bacterium UBA2775 | reverse complement strand
CGGGGGTGTATCAGGATATTGGGATCTTCTGTTCTGTCCATTAATACCTTACTCCTGAAGGTCTGTAATAAAAAACAAACGCTTCCCTTCTCTGTGTTCTCTGCGGTGAGATAACTTATTTTTTTAAATTAAAAAAAGGGGCTACAGATTTCTCTGCAGCCCCTTTCAAACGATTAAAATGCAATCGCTATATCTCTCAGTCTTATCCCAGCAGCGGGTTAGCATAGAGGAGAATCAGTGAGATAACGAGTCCATAAATAGCAACAGATTCAGCGAGAGCCATACCGAGAATCATGAATACCATCAGCTTAGGCTGGACTTCCGGATTTCTGGCGAGACCCTGACAGGCACCATTACCAACAGAACCGATACCAATACCAGCACCAAGTCCGGCAAGACCGATTGACAGCGCTGCACCCACACAGATAAGAGCTAATTGAAGATTTCCTTCCATTTCCTTCTCCTTAAATTGAAATTAGTATTTGGCCTTCTTCTTTTTCTTTATAAAAAATCAACATCATTATTACTTATTATTCAGGTTAGTTAGCCTGTATAGGCTGTTAGCAAAACTTGCCTTCACCTAACAGTCTAATTTCCTTCATCCTGGTTTTAGTGAGCATGCTCCTGTGCCTGAGAGAAATATACCACAGTCAAAAGAACAAAAACCATCGCCTGCACCAGGGAAACGAGTACACCAAGAATCATGATTGGCAGCGGCGCAAAGAATGCCCCGGCAAGCATGAAAAGGATTGCAAGCAAAGTTTCCTTGGCCATTATATTTCCGAAAAGTCGAATGGAGAGAGAGATCAACCTGGCAAAGTTACTGATAAGTTCTATCGGCAGGAGAAGAGGAATAAGCCACCATACCGGTCCGATAAAATGTTTGTAATAGTTCCAGCCGTGAGCACGAAACCCTATAATATGATGAGTAATCCACACTATAATTGTAAGCGCCAGGGTAGTATTGATGCTTGCAGTAGGAGACATGAATCCGGGGATCAAACCAATTAGATTTGCAACCGCAATATAGAGCCCAAAGGTTGCAATCATGGGAAACAATTTATCGGTCATTTCTCTTCCCATATTTTCTGCGAAGAAGCTATCCATTCCACCAATGACAAGTTCCCAGAAATTCTGACCTTTTCCCGGCACCATCTCCAGATTACCCAGAGTCAGCTTGGCCACAAAAAGGAGAAATGCCATAACAAACCAGGTGTATGTCATATAAGGTGCACACAACTGTTCAATAAAAGTATGCCCTACCGGTCCATGAGGAATAGGCAACCCCAACTTTTCCAAAATGATTGAAATAAATAATATCGGATGTTCCATAACCCTTTCTTACCTCCTCCCACTGAAGTAGTAGCGTCTTATCACGTCCAGTGAAACGAATGTGATTCCAAACACTACCGTTGACAACCCCAAAATTAGTCCAAAGATATTGACTACTCCGCTTTTAATAAGCAAGAGAAGGACAACACCTATAATTGCAATACGCAACCAGAATTTCAGTAAATATCCTTTCTGACCCTGTTTCGCTTTGGCCTCCCTCCCTTCAATCTCAGGGAAAGATGTAACCGACTCAATAAATCCCTTTATATCTTTCTGGGATATCAGAAAACTTATATTTGAAATAATCCCCCCGGCCAATACCGACCAGGCAAAAGAAATCGAAACAAAAAAAAACGACCCTAACGTAAGTATTGCCAGAACGATCCAGCATACACCCTGCATTTTCTGCAGAGATAAAACATCACCACTCACCCAATCACCTGGGAACTAGTCCTCATTATCCGACTTCTTATGACTCTCCCTGTTACGCCAGATAATTTCAAACAGAGATTTATATCCAGCGGCAATACCAAACGCCAATCCTATAAAAGTGAACCACGGTGCAGTTCGACCATCAAAAATTTTCTGATCCAGGTAGATACCACCAGCCAGTCCGATAACAATTGCTGCTGCAAATGTAAACCCAATATGCCCATAATTTGCTAAAAGCTGAACAAATTCCCGCTTAACATCTGACATTTTGTTCACCTTCAATTTACAGAGTTACAATTCATCGCATTACAAATGGATTTGGTATCATGACTCCACCGCAAAGTCAATATATTTTCACCTTTAAAGCAAATTTTTGAATGACCATTCAGTCATTTTAACCGCTTTTTCAAGGTCATTTTTACTCTGAGCAGCCGATATAAAAGCAACCTCAAATTGTGAGGGAGCAAGATAAATCCCCTTCGACAGCATTTGTCGATAGTGTTTTGCATACATATCCGTATCGGCCTTCATCGCTGAGTCGAAATCTGTAACCTGCTCACTGGTAAAAAAAGAGGTCATCAGTGATCCGACACGGTTCAATTGTACAGGTATTCCAGATGCCCCGGCAACATTTTGAAGCCGTTCCGCAAACCCCCCGGCCTTCTCTTCGAGCTCATCATAAAATCCGTCACGCTGCAGCAGCTTCAGGGCAGCAATGCCTGCAGCCATGGCAAGCGGGTTCCCCGATAATGTCCCGGCCTGATAAACCGGTCCGTCCGGTGCAATATTATCCATGATCTCAGCTTTCCCGCCATAGGCACCAACCGGCAGACCACCACCTATGATTTTCCCCAGGCAGGTCAAATCAGGAATAATATTATAATATTCTTGAGCACCACCGTAGCTTAACCTGAAGCCGGTGATAACCTCATCAAATATGAGCACAATCCCGAGTTCTTCGGTAAGGGATCTCAGTTTCTCTAAAAATCCGGGTTGAGGCGCCACACATCCCATATTACCAGCAACCGGCTCTATAATAACACAGGCAATATCCAACTCTTCATCTCTCAGGGTTTTTTCCAGAACCTCCTGATTATTGTAAGGGATCGAAATTGTATTTTTAACTATATCGTCGGGGACTCCGGGACTTCCGGGAATACCAAGTGTTATAACACCGGATCCTGCCTTTACCAGAAATGAGTCCGCATGCCCGTGGTAACAACCGTCAAATTTCACCACAACGTTCCGGCCTGTATATCCACGTGCAAGCCGAACAGCACTCATGGTAGCTTCCGTCCCCGAACTGACAAACCTGACTTTTTCTATAGATGGTAAAGCCTCAACCACCATCGTTGCCAATTCTATTTCAGTTGGTGTGGGTGCCCCGAAACTGGTGCCGTTTACAGCAGTTCCATGCAGTGCTGCAATGATATCAGGATGAGCGTGCCCCATTATCATCGGCCCCCACGAACAGACGAAATCAACATACTCATTGCCATCTGCATCAAAAACAGAAGCACCCCTGGCTTTGGTGATAAAAACAGGATCACATCCGACTGATTTGCAGGCCCGTACCGGGCTATTCACTCCCCCCGGTATATATTTACGTGCCTCAGTAAATAGTTTTTTGGAAACTGTATATTCCATTCTGTTCTCCTCTTTATATATTTCTTATTTTGTTCAAATTAAATATCGGATCGAGAATTTTGAAGCACGGAATGCAATATAGCATGGAGTCAGTTTTTCTGTCAATTATCCTTTCCCCTTGATTTTTTTAGTGTTTATGCACATTGTACAGTCTCGTTTAGGAAAAGCCAGTGAACTCAGTGGAGACAGGCTGTTTTTTCTGCTTGTCAGCTATTAAAGCAACATGTAAACTAGCAGGGAAAATATCTTTGAGCATTTACATATCCTAAACTACGAGTTCATAGCGGTTTAATATATGATGGTTTCGTAAAAAACTTCATAGCTTCGTTGCTATAACTTTTCTATCATTCCATCAATGTATATCCAATTTAAAGGAGACAATAATGGCAAGTGACAAAGTCCAGCAGGTAAATGATGCAGAATTTGATTCCCTGGTAAAATCAGATCAACCTACTCTTGTAGATTTTTGGGCTCCATGGTGCGGCCCCTGTAAAGCTATCGGTCCTGTCATTGAGGATCTTGCAACCGAATATGAGGGAAAGGTTACCATCGCAAAAATGAATGTTGACGACAACCCTGTTACTCCGGGTAAATTCGGTATTCGTGCTATCCCTACTCTTATTATCTTTAAAGACGGTGAGGTTGTTGATCAGATAACAGGATCCGTAGGCAAGTCCGAACTGATAGAGCTTATAAGTAAGGCCGGGTAAATCCACGCCCTAGGAGCTTGTCCGAGAATAAGCACAGCCATATACATAATATTGCGAGCATTATGTTTTTGAAAATAACGAAGAGTTTGGGCAAAATGCATTCTCGGACAGCCTCCTGGGAGGATGCCCTGCAACGCTAGTCTGCCGACGGATCGTTGGATGCCAAGACTATTTTGTGTTTATTATATTTCACTCAGCCAGTACTTTAAACGGATATAGAACAGATGGAAAAAAAAGATCACTATGAACTCATTATTTTAGGTGGAGGACCGGCTGGATTGTCTGCCGGACTCTACGCTGCCCGTGCCCGACTCGATCATTTGTTAATTGAAAAAGGTGCACCGGGAGGGCAGGTTCTATTGACAGACTGGGTTGATAATTATCCCGGTTTCCCTGAAGGATTATCCGGTTTTGATCTCGTTGAAAAAATGACCCAGCATGCAAAACGGTTTGACTTGAACATGTTGACGGAAGAGGTGACCAAAGTTGATCTCAGCGATGAGAAGCGTAAGGTTCTCCACCTTACGGGGGGGGGCAGTATCAGTTGTGACTCCCTTATTATTTGTACCGGTGCCAGCGCCAATACACTGAACGTTCCGGGTGAACTTGAGTTGCGTGGGAAAGGTGTCTCATACTGCGGCACCTGCGATGCACCTTTCTACAGAAATATGCATGTTGCAGTTGTTGGTGGTGGAAACACAGCGGTTCAGGAAGCCAATTACCTGACTAAATTTGCCAGCCGTGTTACAATTATCCACCGCAGAGATGAACTCAGAGCAACTAAGATTGTCCAGGAAACTGCACTTGCAAACGAGAAAATCGATTTCATCTGGAATTCACAGGTCACCTCCATAGAGGGAGAGAACGGAGTTGAGCGCCTCAATCTGGTTGCAAAAGATGGAACCACATCAACTCTGGACGTTGAAGGGATATTCGTACTCATTGGAGTTACTCCAAACAACGGTACTCTCCCCCTGGATCTCCTGAAAGCAGAAGAATGGGGTTTTATCCCCACAGATATAGAATCCCGTACCGCTATACCCGGAGTAATGGCTGCCGGCGACATTTGCAACAAAGATGTCCGCCAAATTGTCAATGCAGCCGGAGAAGGTGCAGTTGCAGTGCTCGCGGCAGAAAACTATCTCCATAGCCCGAAATAATAATCAACCCCTGGCATGACCATGGAAAATTATGAAAAACCATTTGTGCAGTTAAGTCTCCGACTAGCGACACTCTTTTTCCTGGTTGCTTTTCTCGGTGGCTGCAGTCAACTGAAATCAACTTTTACGTTCACTTCCTCCGAGGACATTGACAAGGAACTTCCGGCTAAAAGCCTGGCTATCCAGGGAATGGATGACTACAACGTCGGAAAATATTTTACAGCTATTGAATTTTTTGACGAAATTTTAACCCGGTATCCTTTTAGTCCTGAAGCGACCCTGGCGGAATTAAAAGCCGCAGACTGCAGTTACCATCTGGAACGGTACCAGGAAGCAGCGATGCTCTACGAAGAATTTGAAAATCGTCATCCTACCAATGAAAGCATACCTTACGTGATGTTTCAAAAAGCTATGTGCAGCTATAAGACCATTGACAGGATTGACAGGGATCCCTCCGGTGCGACAAAAGCAATTCAGCTCTTTGAGCAACTGCTGAAAGCACACCCCGACTCACCCTACACCGGTGAAGCCGAGAATCGTATCAGTTCCGCAACCGAGTTTCTGGCAAATCATGAATATTTTGTCGCCCAATACTATGTGCGCACAGAAAAGTACAACCAGGCCATAGTCCGGCTGCAATATTTGCTGGCAACATACCCTGAGACAACAATAAAAGATAAAGCAGAGGATCTGCTGACAAGGATCGAGGCTGGAGATCCGCCAAAATCACGCCTCTGGGCATGGTTTCCCAAATTAAGTATGCCAGACTGGTCATTTTTCGCTAACGATGAGGAGGAGAACAGTCCGGCAGGAGAGTTTAAACAATAAACCTAACCCGACAAGTCGGAAAACTTTTTAGTCACACTGAATAAGTGCCTTGATGCAGGTATTAACCACTTGAGTTAAATAGCACTTTAGATTTCGAAGTCTGCGCTTATCTCTTGTTTTTTATTACAGCTTTAATGGAGTAAGGCACTAAACCGTAAATTCTTCAGAGAGTATCCAGGTATCACCAAGAGATACCTCCATTGCCCTCACCGGACATAACGGCACGCAGAGACTGCAACCGGTACATTTTTCCACATCAAATATCACAGACATTTCCGGACGTTTAATATAGAGAGCGCCCGCTGAACAGACAGCTGTACACGCCCCACACTGGAAACATTTTTCATCATCACGACGAATACGGGCCGCTAACCGTTCGACTTTAATTCCCATTTCCCGGAGAAAATCAAGTCCTGCTTTGACATTGTTCTTAGTGCTGCCCTTCAGTTCGATTATCATTACTCCTTCCCGCTGGAGAAGGATATCTGCTTTCAAAATGTTAAACTCAATGTCATATTCTTTTACCAATCGGTAGACAAAGGGCTGATCGGAGGTATCCTTCGGAAAACGGAGGAGATATATCTGTGTAAACACGTTGACCTCTTTTAATTGACGACTTTTTTCGGAAGGGCTCAGTACCCTGCTCCGGACAACTCATTATTTACTTTTAGACCACGTTTTTCGCAAGAAACTTTTTTATGGCAACTTTTATGCTCAACAACGCCATCAACCATAACAGCAAAAACAGCTCCCTTCATAAACAAATTTGAATTTTCTCGACATCAAAGGCAATTATCTTTATGGATATACACTCATTAACCACCCTTCTCTCAAGCCTCCAGGACGGCAGCCTGTCCCTTGAGGAGACTTTGGTAAAACTCCGCAATTTCCCCTCTGAGAATCTACCCGATGCCTGCGTGGATCACCATCGATCATTACGCACCGGAATACCAGAGGTCATTTATGGGGCCTCCAAAACTCCGCAGCAGATAATTTCCATTGCATCAGCTTTGCTCAAAGGTGGTGGCCCTTTTCTGGCAACCCGGCTTGATATTCAAAAATCTTCATTGATTATGGAAGCATTGCCTCAACTCATTTATCATCAGGAAGCGCAAATGCTGACCTGTAATGCAAGACCTGAATCTCCAGATAATTACAGGGGCTATAGTGTGGTTGTCTGCGCCGGCACTTCTGATATTCCAGTGGCCGAAGAGGTGAGAATAACACTCACCACACTCGGTCATCCGGTCGAAAAACTCTATGATGCCGGGGTGGCGGGCCTACATCGCCTGCTCAAACATCATTCACTGATTACAAACGCAGCAGTCATTATTGTGGTTGCCGGCATGGAAGGTGCTCTGCCGAGTGTTATTGGAGGGCTTGTGAGCTGCCCGGTAATCGGAGTGCCAACTTCCATCGGCTATGGCGCCAGTTTTGGAGGTATCGCTGCTCTTCTCGGGATGCTCAACAGTTGTGCACCGGGGCTTGCAGTGGTTAATATAGACAATGGTTTTGGTGCTGCATGTATGGCAGAAGCGATAAACCGGCTATAATTTAGTAAGACAGACCGCACCCACGACCCAAAAGCTCTATTCTCTCACCACAGAGAGCACAGAGAAAAGCATATATAGTTTTATCCTCTGTGTTCTCTGTGAACTCTGTGGTTTAGTACCTGAGAAATTATTTTATGCAATAAAAAACAAAAAAATGATTTCTAAGATGCCAAATACAGGTGCTGAGTCTTGCAAGATTCAGCCATTGAGGTATAATCGCTGAGTTTGACATATAAATTAACGAAAATAAATCCTTTTTGACCATATCGAGCCTGCAGGGGTACCAATGAACACAATGCTGAAATTAAAACTCACTTTTCTTATATCACTTATTCTGTTTGCAATTGTCACAATTGTGCCTTCATTTTACTCTGGAGCTCCCAACTGGTGGAAAACCTATATGGCCCCGGAAGGATTACGGCTCGGTCTTGACCTGCAGGGTGGTATGCACCTTGTGCTCAAGGTCAATCTAAAAAAAGCCGAAGAGAATACGCTGGAGTTTGCAGCAACTGACATCAAGGACACTCTTGCAGAGCAATCAATCAGTGCAGTCAGAACCTCTTCATCGTCGGCTGACACCATCATCTTCACTCTGCCAAATGCGAGCAGTGCAGACCAGGTCAGAGAGATAGTAACTGAAGATTTTCCTGACATTACTGTCCGGGTTGAAACCAAAGAAGGGAGTTTCCCCCGTATCTTCCTGACACTCAAAGAGGAGAAGAAGGACTATATAAAAACCCATGCGGTAGAACAATCACTTGAAATCATTCGTAACCGTATTGATCAATTTGGTGTGGCTGAACCCGTGATCATCCGCCAGGGAGATGATGAAATTGTAATTCAGCTCCCCGGGGTAAAAGACCCTAAACGAGCTCTCAAACTCCTTGGTGATACGGCCCAGCTTGAATTCAAACTCGTTGCTGAAAGTGCAGGACTGAATCTGCCGCAACTCATCGATCAGGCCAGCTCCACAGGTCAGTGGGCTAATGGCGAATCCGTAACCAAACTTAACAGAGCCCTGCAAAGCAGGTTGCCTGACAACACTTCGGTACATTTTGAGAAGAACATCGATAAAAAAACCGGCAGAGAAACCCTGACACCTCTGCTCCTTGAAAACACGATTCTTATGACAGGAGAAATGATTAAAGATGCCCAGGTAAGGATCGGCGGCAGCTTTAATGAGCCCTATGTAAGCCTCGATATGACAGGACGGGGAGGCAAGGTTTTCGCCACACTCACAGAGAAAAACGTAGGTAAGCGAATGGCTATTGTACTGGATGAGGTTGTCCGATCCGCACCTGTTATTCGTGAACGTATTCTCGGGGGTTCGGCACAGATATCCGGCAGTTTTACCCATGAAGAAGCGGCGGATCTGGCAATTGTTCTCAGAGTTGGTGCTCTTCCCGCTCCGGTGGACATAATCCAGAATATGACAGTAGGTGCAAGCCTTGGTCAGGATTCCATACAAAAGGGTCTCTACTCCGGCGTTTTCGGTGCCATACTTGTTCTCAGTTTTATGATCATTTATTACCGTACCTCAGGTATTATAGCCAACAGTGCACTGATCCTGAATATTCTGTTTCTCTTTACCGGTCTGGCTATCCTCAATGCTACTCTAACTCTGCCGGGTATTGCCGGTATTGTCCTCTCCATAGGAATGGCCGTTGATGCCAATGTCCTCATTTTTGAAAGGATGCGGGAGGAGTATGCTCTGGGCAAATCTGTGAGGGCAAGTATTGACAGTGGCTTCGGCAAGGCATTCCTGACGATCATCGACTCCCAGGTGACCACCCTGATTACTGCATTGGCTCTTTTCATGTTTGGCACCGGGCCGATCAAAGGTTTTGCCATTACCCTCTCTTTGGGTATTATTTTTAACCTCTTTGCTTCACTCTTCTACTCCCGTGTGATGTTTGATACGGTTAACGCAATTAAACCGATGAAGGTGCTCAACTTTCTCCAGTTTACTAAACGACCGAATCTTGACTACCTGAAGCTGAAAAACATCACTTACGGTATATCTGCAATTCTCGTCACCATCGGTATCATAGCCTTTATCCAGGTCGCCAGAGGTAAAGCAAATATGGGAGTAGATTTCTCCGGTGGATCTCTTCTTCAGTACAAGGCCAGTGAGGATTTTACAATGGCCGAAGTTCGTCAGGTATTTGAAAAAAATGATATGAAAGAGGTCAGCCTGCAGGAGGTTGAAAATGAACATCGTCTTATTGTTAAAATAAAAAAATCTGAAAAAGTTGTTGCCAATCTCAGTGAGAAAGTCGGGGCTATCCTCTCCACTGACCTTGCTGAAAGGCAGTTTGTTCTGGAAAGCCAGTCAGAAATCGGCTCTTCAGTAAGTGCCGTACTGAGGAATAAGGCTATCCAGGCCATCATTATTTCTCTTGCCGGAGTTATAGTCTATCTCGCCATGAGATTTGATATCCGTTTTGGTCTTGCTGCAGCCATAGCAACTTTCCACGATGTTCTTGTGGTTCTCGGTATCTGCTGGCTCTTCAATGTGGAGATTACTCTGCTCATAGTCACAGCGTTGCTCACCCTCGCAGGTTACTCACTGAATGACTCAGTTGTTGTTTTTGACAGGATCAGAGAAAACTTTCGCAAAGGGGAAAATAAATCTCTTCCAGCAACCATCAACGACAGTATTAACCAGGTGCTGAGCCGTACAGTTGTAACCTCACTTACTTCGGCAATGGTTCTTCTGGCTTTATTCTTCATAGGTGGTTCAGTTATACATGACTTTGCTTTAGCTCTTTTAGCAGGAGTGCTGGTTGGTACCTATTCTTCTATTTTTATTGCCAGCCCGCTGCTCACGCTATGGAAGCCTAAAAAAGTTTAGTGCTTACTCCTGAACTTCTATCATAAAAAACAAGCAAAACGTAAACCACAGAGTTCACAGAGAGNNAAAAATAAATGCTTTTTCTCTGTGTTCTCTGTGGACTCTGTGGTGGGGTAATGTACCTTTTGGGTTGTGGGTGTCCCCCACTTTAGTACGGTATTGAACAAAAACTATGGTTTCCCAGGCCAATACAGAATCCATTATGTCACAACGCTCAGAACTTCCTGAATACGTCACCCGGATTGATCCAGGCACTCCGTTTTCCTTTTCATGCCACAAGGGTGTAACCTGCTTTACAGAGTGCTGCAGATTACTGGAGCTTGCACTTACTCCGTACGATGTCCTGCGCCTCAGAAAAGGCAAAAAAATGCATTCCGGCGAGTTACTTGAAAATTTTGTAATCGTTGAACAGAACCCCAACGAACCATTTCCGAGATTTTATTTAACAATGGTGGATGATGGTCGTGCCAGTTGTGTCTTTGTTGCTGAATCCGGTTGCACCGTTTACAAGCACCGACCTGCGGCCTGCCGCACCTACCCTCTTGGCAGAGCTGCCATCAGAGTGAAGAATAATGCTATGGAAGAATATTATGTCCTGATGAAAGAAACCCACTGTCACGGTTTTTCTGAAAAAGAGACACAGGACATCGCCAGGTACAGCCAGGATCAGGGGCTCGAAAACTATAACCGGTTCAACGATGCCATTGCTCCCATTCTCCAGCATGACAAAATCCGCGAAGGGTTCACTCCATCAAAAGAACAGGCAGATCTGTACACCCTTGCTCTTTATAATATAGACACTTTCCGGGAAAAATTATTCTCGGACGAGATTAAATCAACAGACCTTACCACCTTGGAAAAGGAACAGCTTCTGAATGACGAGAAACTGCTCCTTTTTGCTATTGACTGGCTGTATAAAGAACTCTATCCCTAGCCCGACAAGATGGAAACTTTTTAGTTACGCTGGATAAGTGCCTTGGAAGTGGTATTAACCACTTGAGTTAAATAGCACTTTGGATTTTCTTGTATTTTGTTACAGCTTTTATGAAGTAAGGCGCTAAATTATGTTAAAACTTATCGTATTTGACTGTGATGGGGTCATGTTCGACTCCAGAAATGCAAATCGCATGTATTACAATTTCCTGCTGGCACACTTCGGCTTCGGGGAAATGAATGAAAATGAAGTTGACTTCGTACACATGCACAGTGTCGGTGATTCTATAAAGTATATATTTCGTAACTATCAGGAGATTCCACCGGATAAAGTACACCAGCTCAGGCGGGAGACAGGTTACACGCCTTTTTTAAAACATATGACAATAGAGCCTGACCTTGTCGATTTTCTCAAGGTAACCGTGCAGAAATACTCTCTTGCCATTTCGACAAACCGCACCAATACAATGATCCCCCTTTTACAATCGTACGGACTTGAGAACTATTTCGGCAAGGTCATGACAGCGAGCAATGCACCCCGCCCCAAGCCCGCACCTGATGCCCTGCTGGAGATTCTAAAATATTATGTCTGTGATCCGGAAGATGCCATTTTCATTGGTGATTCAGTGATTGACGAACAGCATGCAGCATCATGCAATGTTGACTTAATTGCATTTAGAAACAGAGCACTGAATAGCCGATTCCATGTCTCTTCGTTTAAAGAGATATTGGCACTTCCCCCATTAATGAAATCGTAAAAACAAGAAAAACTTAAACCACAGAGTTCACAGAGAACACAGAGGAAAGAAAAATAAATGCTTTTTCTCTGTGTTCTCTGTGAACTCTGTGGTGGGGTAATGTGCCTTTTTTTGGGTTGCGGGGGCTTGCCCCGCATTGGACTTTTACGAAACCATCTCATTTGAGGGGGGGGAGATGGTATTAATCATACTGCTCTTCATCAACCCGCTTAACCCCCTCCATCAGCAGCATCATAAAATCGCCTATTTCGGCAACCTTCATCTCTTTCGGAGACAATCCATTGGTGAATCGGTACACTCCCTTTTTTTCAGTCAGTATTTTAAAAATCGCTTCCTGGTTCTTCTCTCCCGCATAGTTCGCATTGATTAGGCATCCTTCACGAAAGGATATTTTTCCTTTGCCATCTGGCAATTCCATTGAAAGAACCCCGGTTTTCTTGTGCATATGAAAAATCTGGAACAGTTCTGCAGGCACAATTTCATCGAGTCTACCACTCATACATGATTCAAAATCTCTCGCTCGGGCTGCATTTATCTCTCTCAATCTGGTTGCCATTAGCTGAGCCAAAAAAGCCTGAACAGAAGCATTGTTTCCGAGCAGATTGTCAAAATCGTCCCCCTCAATTACCAGAACTTCAGCTTTTTCAGCCGCCCTCACAGTTGAAACAGCAATATCAGCTCCAAGACAGCTCATTTCGCCACAGAGTTCTCCCTCACCAAGGGCTGCCAGAAAAATGGTATCGTCCTCAACCCGGAGTTCTCCCTTAAAGACAATAAATATATTTCTGTTATGCTCACCTTTTTGTATAAGGATTGC
>DEIL01000289.1:5287-8401 GCA_002352445.1 Desulfobulbaceae bacterium UBA2775 | reverse complement strand
GCGAGTTCAAATTTTCCTTTTCGTTTTTGATCAGCACCAGTAAAAGCCCCTCGTTCATGGCCAAAAAGCTGGGATTCCATTAATCCATCAGGGATAGCTGCGCAATTAATGGAAACAAAAGGCTGGTTGTGACGGTTGCTGCTATCATGGATTGATCTTGCAGCGAGTTCCTTGCCGGTTCCCGATTCTCCGGTGACAAGAATAGTTGCCTTGGTGGGAGCAACCTGCTCTATAAGCGAATAGACATGCTGCATTGCAGGAGAGTCACCGAACAGTTTTCGCCCGGATTCATGTCTGCAGTTTTCTTCCAGCACCTCACATTTTGTTTTAAGAGCCTGGGCATCGAGGAGACGATTGACACGGATAATCAGATCGTCCAGATCAAAGGGTTTGAGTATATAATCCGCAGCACCTTTTCTTAAGCAGTCAATTGCATTATCTACCGAGCCATAAGCTGTCATGATAATAACATCAGTTTCGGGACTTTGTGTATGGACGTGTTGGAGCAGTGAGAGACCGTCAAGACCGGGCATGCGAATATCGGAAATGATGAGATTATACTGGTGTTTTTCACAGAAATTCATCGCCATGAGACCATCTTCTGCCTCATCAACCTGCCATTCATTCTTATTTAATCTGTCATAAACCGAGATCCGCATGATCTCATCATCTTCAGCGAGAAGAATTCTTGGCATTGGTATTCCCCGGTTACATTACTTTCATACTTCGTTGTGAAACTCATTTCTTGGGTGTCAGTACCTTACTCCTGAACTTCTATCATAAAAAACAAGAAAAACTTAAACCACAGAGTTCGCAGAGAGCACAGAGGAAAGAAAAATAAATGTTTTTTCTCTGCCCTCTGTGAACTCTGTGGTGGGGTAATGTACCTTTTGGGTTGTGGGTGTCGCCTACTTTAGAACGAATTGATTCTTAGTTTCGGTCGCACCATTTAAGCAAGTTGTTTGTTTATGGGTAAGGTAACTGTAAAAACAGTGCCCTCTCCCTCTCTGCTATCTACAGAAATTTTTCCTCCCATTCGCTCTACAAGAGAAAAGGTGACTGCAAGGCCAAGGCCGGTTCCTTCTCCCACATCTTTGGTAGTAAAAAAGGGATCAAAGATATGGGGCAGGTTTTTCTCGGAAATACCTGTGCCTGAATCCTGAAAGAGTAACATCAGGTCATCATTAATTTCTTTACATTCAACAAGAAATCTGCCGCCATTCACCATTGCCTGAATACTATTGAGCCCTATGTTGATGATAATCTGTTTTAGTGCTTCCGCGTCAAGCAGAAGGGGGGTGGAGACTGAAACGTCTATCTCAGATTGTATGTTTTTATGTTTGAAAGAGAGAAGCTCCATACATTCATTTACCAGGGTCTCTATATCCACTTCTCTTAAGGTGAGTGGTTCTGTCCTGCCAAAATTCAAGAGTTGCCGCATGGTCAACTCAATCTGTCTGAGACCTTTATCAATAAGGGGCAGGTAGCGCTGCATCACCTCTTTGTCTTCCGGGTTTTCACGCATCGATTTCACACAGTTAAGCATGCCGCCCAGGGGATTATTAACCTCATGGGCAATTCCGGCTGTGAGGATGCCCAGGGACGCCATCTTTTCGCTGAGGTGGGCCTGGCTTCGCGCTTTAATTAGTTCATTTTGTGATTTCTTTAAACGATCACAAAAATGAACAAAGTTCTCATTTACACTGTCAAGTTCATCTTTAAACAGTGGGGGCAACAGATGCTGCTCCGGAAGATCTTCAGGAAAAGCCTCCATTGCCTGGGATAAACGGTTGATACGGTGGACAATAAGGGTTTCGAACATGAGAAAAAGAACGACCGTGACCAGAAAAATTGTTACCACTCCAATGAAAATGAGGGAATGAGTGTTGCGCCTGATAAGATCATCCGCCCAGTTTATCGGGATGGTGATTGACAGTCCCCCCCGAATATTTCCCAATTTATAACCGTGTTGGGCATGACAGTTAAGGCAGGATTCGGTAACCCTTAAAGGTGCGATGAAACGAACTACCCTGCCAAGTTCACTTTTCTCTACGGAAATAACCTCTTCAGCACCCTCTTTAAATGAAAGCAGCGAGTCTTTTTCGAAGGTGTCAGGAACGTTCAGAGGGTTGATGGGATTGAGACTTGTTACCCGGAAATTACCTAGACCGTCGTGCTTTGCATAGAGGGAAAGTTCCCTGGTTATCATTGCCGGGTTGCGCATGAAATAGGTATGTCCTGAATTGTCCTCCACGGTTGGAAGATCGAGATAGGGGTTTGATTCAATGCCTTTTCTCTTCAAAACAAATAACCCGTTATGATCGGATGCCCATTGTCTGGTAAGGAGTATCTGTTTGTAGAGCATGCGTGCCTGCTGCTCGGCCTGGCGAAGAATCATAGATTCATCGAATTCCGAGGTGCGATAGAGCATAAAAAGATACGATGCTGATATGATCGCACCTATGAAGATTATAAACTTGGTGCGTAATGAAATGTGTGGTGAGAGGTTCCAGTGCATAGGGCCTTTTAAAGTAAAAGTTCTCTGATACTACCGCAAAATTCGCTCCAGTCATGTCTGCTGGTATAAAAAAAAATTATTCTGGTAAATTGTACCTGATTACCGGAAGTGAGAAAACGTAATTTTGAATTGAACCATTACCAATCGGTGTTGTCTCTATGACAATGTGTTACCTATTGGTAACTGTTCGGTTTCTGAAAATGGCTAACTCGTTAACAATACGATAAAAGGAAAAATGGAATACTACTTGCTAAAACTAGATAGATAAAAAAGGTGAACTGCGAGTTTTAACAGACTGAGGCTAGGGAAAATTATTTAAAAAGGGGTGTCAATATGAAACGAAGTTTATTGCGCATCGTTGGTAGAACGACATTCGCTGCGGCGGTTTTGGGATTAGTTGTCTTCTGGGGGGCATCGCAGGTCATGGCGGGGGACAGACCAGTAGTGGAAGAATGCATGCGATGTCATGATGTGAAGAGTTATGAATATGAGATCAGTCATTCATCTCATGCCAAAGATAAGGACGGCAAGGCGATAACTTGCGATCAGTGCCATGACCCGCATTTCAATCCGGTCACCAGCTACTATGCCCGGGA
>DEIL01000289.1:2233-5197 GCA_002352445.1 Desulfobulbaceae bacterium UBA2775 | reverse complement strand
CAGGTATGTCATGTCGATTTATCTAAAGATGTGAAAGGAAAAAAAATATCTGAGATTGGTCAACTCTGTCATGATGCTTTTGAGGGAAAGAATGGATCAACAAGGAAAAATTGCGCAGGCTGTCATGGGAACATCGCTCACCTTCCCGACTTCGATCGGGATCTGACGAAGAATGCTGTGTTTGTAAAAAAACTTGGTGATAACCCAATGGTCAAAGAGCAGAAGGGGGGGAGCTGATGAACCGAACAAATCTTAAAATATCAAAAGGAAAACTCGTTGGATTTGCACTCTTCTCTGTTCTACTGATGAGCGTAGTTTCTCTCTCCCAGGCCAAAGGAATAAAACACCTGAAGGCAACGGATTCTGCGGCGGATTGTTATGAATGTCATAAATACGTAACCCCCAGGGTAGCACAGAATTGGCTGGAGAGTAAACATGGCGTGCAGCTGATGAAATGTTTCGTATGCCATGGGCAGCCTGACGGCAAGGGTTCTATCCCGTTTTCCGTCAAACCTGACCCTGTGGCGGTCTGTGCTAAATGTCATGATCCTGCTATGCAGAGGATGAAAGAGAAGTTCGGTACCGAAAAAGGATGTTATGAGTGTCACCCATTCCATCAGAACTCTCTGCATCACGATGCATATAAAAAATCGGCCAGCAAAAAAGAATAGACAGATGCAGCTCAAAACCTTTTGAAGGAGAACATAATGAAATTATCCAGGCGTGAGATATTAAAGGCGGCGGCAGCGAGTTCTGCGATGATGGCCATAGGCGGACCTTTTGGTGTAATAAAAGATGCAGCTGCAGCAAATGAGCCTGATGAATGGGTAAAATCTGTCTGCCGCTTCTGCGGTACTGGTTGCGGGGTCATGGTGGGTATAAAAGATGGTAAATGTGTCACGGTAAAAGGTGATCCAAACAATCATAATGCCGGCTTTCTCTGTCTTAAAGGTGCTTTGATGCCGCCGATTGTCTATTCAAAAGATCGTGTCACCCGGCCATATATCCGTCAAAAAGGCAAACTGGTGCCTGCAAGCTGGGATGAAGCGATGAGTCTGGTAGAAAAGAAATTCAAAGAGGCTGTAGCGGAAGGTGGCCCGAGTGCAATCGGCTACTACGGCTCAGGTCAGGCACTTACCGAGGAAACTTACCTGGCCTCAAAGATTTTCAAGGCAGGGCTGGGATCCAATAATGTTGAGGGTAATCCGCGACTCTGCATGGCCTCTGCAGTTGGAGGCTATGTGACAACCTTTGGCAAAGATGAGCCATGCGGCAGTTACAGTGATATAGACGCAGCAACCTGTATGATGATTATCGGCTCCAATATGTCTGAATGTCATCCTGTTCTCTTCAAGCGTGTTGCGGCCCGTAAGCAGGCTGATCCCAATGTGAAAATTATCGTTATTGACCCTCGAAAAACCAATACAGCCCGTATTGCCGATGAGCATGTGTCTTTTAAGCCGGGTACGGATCTTGCGATCCTAAACAGCATGGCCTGGGTGATCATTAACGAGGAGTTTGATAATCAGCGTTTTCACTCCAAATATGTCACTTTTATGACCAATGAAAAGGAGAAGGTCGATTTTGATGCCTATATGAAATTTTTGGAAGATTATACTCCTGAAAAAGTAGAGACAATGTCAGGTGTGCCTGCGGCGCAAATCAAAACCATTGCTAAAATGTTTGCTGAGGCTTCGGCAACAACATCGTTCTGGTGCATGGGTTTGAATCAGCGTATAAGGGGTGTCTGGGCAAATAACCTGGTGAGTAATCTTCACCTTTTGACCGGACATATTGGAAAAACCGGTGCAACACCATTCTCACTCACAGGGCAGCCTAACGCCTGTGGCGGGGTTAGAGATACCGGAGGGCTTTGTCATCTGCTTCCGGCAGGACGTCTTATTAAAAAAGAGGCCCATCGCAATGCAGTGGAGAAGCAGTGGGGCATACCGCTTGGTACCATTAATCCGAAGCCCGGCCTTCATACCATAGCACTCTGGAATGCATTTTCTGAGGCTAAGGTAAAGGCGATGTTTGTACTCTGCACTAATCCTGCTCATTCCCTGCCCAATGTAAATATCTACACAGAGGGTATGAAGCGGACGGATAACTTTATGGTACTCAGTGAACCTTTTATGGATGCAGAGACTGTTAAATATTGTGATGTCCTCCTGCCCTCTGCTTTCTGGTGCGAGAAGAGAGGTACATATGGCTGTTCAGAGAGAAGGTACTCTCTATTGAAAAAATCCACTGAACCCCTTGGCGAATGTAAATCCGACTTTGAAATTCTTATGGATTTTGCCAAACGAATGGGGGTTGATCCGAAGGTGGTTCCCTATAAAGATGTGGATGATGTCTGGGACGAATGGCGCCAGGTGAGTGCTGCAACTCCATATAATTTTTCAGGTATTACCCGAGAGAGAATGGAGAAGGAGTCAGGAATCCTCTGGCCTTGTCCTACAGAAGATCACCCGGGGACGAAAATCCGTTATGTCCGCGGAGAAGATCCGAACATCCCTGACGATTATCCTAAAAAATATCATTTTTACGGCAAGCCCGACGGCAGGGCGGTCATCTGGTTCAGACCCTATAAGGGGGCTGCTGAAGAGCCAAATGAAGAATACCCGATTGTACTCACCACCGGCAGGGTTATCGATCACTGGCATACCGGTACTATGACCATGAAGGTTCCTGAGCTTCGCCGCTCCTTCCCTGTTGCCTATGTGGAGGTGAATATCGAAGATGCAAAGGCAAAAGGGATTCAGAATGGGGATGACGTCCTTCTTGAAACTAAACGGGATAAGATGGTGTTCAAGGCAAGGGTGAGTGATGTGTGTCGTCCCGGTCTTGTCTTTGTCCCCTGGTATGATGCCAATTTGATGATTAACAAGCTGACCCTGAACGCTATAGATAAAGGCTCGAAACAACCTGAGTTTAAAATTTGTGCCGTAAAGATCAGCAAGG
>DEIL01000289.1:0-2166 GCA_002352445.1 Desulfobulbaceae bacterium UBA2775 | reverse complement strand
AGTGGTGGAGAAACTTGACAATATTGACGGAGTTCTCGCCGTTTACACCACCTACCTAACTGTTGAGGATGAAATTGATGAGGATGGTAATCTGCAAACCAATCTCTCCTTAAAAGAGGTCTGTAAGCCGTCGCCGGAGAATAAAAGGAACTGAAATTCATGACCGGCCGGTAGAAATGCCGGTCGGTTTTTGCGTCTGAATTATTTGCATATGCCCACAATGTAGGAGTCAGTTAGTGTCTGTAAACAGGTTCTTAAGACCACCTGGGGCCCGGACGGAGAAGGAATTTCTTTCCCGCTGTCTGCAGTGCGGCCAATGTGCCCAGGTCTGTATTTTTGATTGTATTGTGATGCACACCGGATTTAATCCATTTGTGGCCGGTACTCCTGAAATAAATCCGAAGGTCGCCGCATGTCATCTCTGTATGCGCTGCAGTGCAATCTGCCCCTCCGATGCCCTCCACGATATACCCATCGAACAGGTTCGCATGGGATTTGCAGAAATTGACAGGAAAAAGTGTTACCAGTGGGCAGAATTTCTGCTCTGCCGCAGCTGTTATGAGCGCTGTCCGATAAAATGGGTGGCAATGAAGCTGGAACGTGGGGAGTACCCTGTTATTACGGATAAATGTGCAGGGTGCGGTCTATGTGAGCACGTCTGTCCCGCCAAGGCTATTACTGTAACACCCACCCGGTATGTTGAAAAGGGCAGGAAAAAGGACGGGGGGAAATGATGAAAAAACCGTCCATAAAAACTTATAGACGGTTGTGCCAGCTGCTGATTATTGTGCTGTTTATCGTCATTCCTGTTTTGAATAAAAATCGCTATAGCCTGCTTTATGGGAATATGCTTTCCTTTCATTTCTGGGTTATTCCCCTGGCTGACCCTCTAGCAGTATTGCAGCTCACCCTGAAGAATTTCTCCATAACCTTTGATAGTTTTGTCGGTGCTTTTCTAAGTTTACTTGTCGCCTTTGGTCTCGGTACTGTATTCTGTTCATGGATGTGCCCCTTTGGTTTTTTGTCGGAACTTGCTGTCAATTTCAGTAAAAAGTTTCTTCCACGCAACTATAAAGGACCTGGAATAGTCGCATCCGGTTTTAAATTCAAATTAGTTATTTTTTTAGTGGGGATTGGATTTTTTCTCATCTTTTCCACTACCCCTGTTCTCAACCAGTTATCTTTGCCGGCATGGTATACACGTTTTTTCCAATATTTTTTCGGACAGGGTTATTTTTCTCTGTCAATACTTGTTATTGCTGCTGTTCTTCTCATTGAATTTATAGCTCAAAAACGTATCTGGTGTCGTTATATCTGTCCCCAGTCAGTGCTCCTTTCTCTGACAAAAAGATTAAATAATAAGAGACTGATTGTTGGTTTTAATCCTGAAAAGTGTCGCTGCAAGGGTGCACGGGAGCATTGCACCGAGTCCTGCAGTTTGTCTCTGAAACCCAAAAATGTTTGGAACCTGAAAGATATGGAGTGCACCAATTGTGGGGATTGCATTGTAGCCTGTAAACAGGTTGGAAAAGCACTGACCTTCCAGGTGGGAGGTGGGAAGCGTGATTCCCGGGGGGAACCATTATGAAAAATCTCAAAATAGTATCTCTGATAATTCTTTTTCTCATGTCTGGATGTTCAACAGACAACCCAAAGATAGAAAATCCATTGATTAAGAACAAAAAGATCTCCTGGAGTGAAAGTGGGGCGGATTATTTTGAATTTTTACCAGATGGATCTCTTATAGCCTGTGGAGGTGATTTCCCTCTGGAGGGGTATAGAAAGGGGCAGTGGGAGAGCGTGAGAGAAAATGGTGATTTTAAAATTGTAGATAACAAGAACGGAACCGGAGCGTTTCTCCTTGCTCAGGTCGAAGGTAAATTAAAAAAAGGAAGCAATCTCCTTTTAAAGCATCAAACAGATACAGGTGAAGCTGAAGGTGTTGGTGAAGCTGAAGGTGTTGGTGAGGATGGCAGAGCACAGGTGACAGCCATTGAAGAAATAATAAACTCACATGAAAAATCCGCAATTTCCAGCAGGGCAACAGTGACGGTCACCCGCTTTAAAGATGATGTTTTTATTCTGGAATTGAAAGTGGAAGATCCTGGAGGAAAAATAAAAAAGGTGGACACAGAGGGGGATACTATAACAACTGAAGTTATGGTT
>DEIL01000248.1:5687-9673 GCA_002352445.1 Desulfobulbaceae bacterium UBA2775 | reverse complement strand
AAGGTCTTTCAGAGTTTTTTTCAGCGCCGGTTCAACATCCTCAGGTGCATGTGCATTGTTCCACAGTTTTGAGGTGATCCATAGATCTTCCCGGTTTGCCACGCCTTTTTCGATAGCGTAGGAGATGGCTTCACCAACCTCATTTTCATTATCATAGGCGGGGGCACAATCGATATGACGATAGCCAAGGGTAAGTGCTTTTTTAACCGCGTTATTAACCTGGTTCTTGTTCGATTTCCAGGTTCCAAGACCGAGGGCGGGGATTTTACCGTCGTTCGACAGGCTGATATGTTTCATGATATTCCTCAATAAAAGATTAATTTGCAGTTTGGATTTCGTTCTTCAAGACAATATCAGCACTGATCAGGTTTTGACAAGCTCGTAAAAACCTCAATTTCGATGGATAAGAAAAAAACTTCATATTGGAGGCGTGCAATTTNNTATTATTTCGGCGTACATACGGTATGTGGTAACGATAGAAAAATTGTAACAACGAATAAGATGAAGAGTTTTTACGACGCTATCAGGTTTTAACAAGCCCTAATAAAGCAGCCTGTGGCGATAGAGCTTCGGGGCATGGGAGCTTATGGAGGCAAGCATAAAGGCTGCCAGTATTGTTAATGTTTCAGGGAGAAAACCGTGATAAGCAAGGCCGATCATAAGAAGTTTGATGAAAGTAGTCAGCCCTGAAAGCTCTCTGTAGATCTGTCTATGCCTCATAGCTTCTACTAAAAGCAGCACCACGCCGCTTATGGTGGCGAGCAGAATATACAGAGGGGGAGGGCGGCCTATCTCACTGAGAAGAAAAGAGGTCAGAAACACAGCCGCACCAACCTGGTGTACCGCTCTGATACCGATCGAAAGCTTCAGTACCCAGAAAGGTCGGTGGCCTGTCCGCCCCATTCGGACATTGTCGGAATTATCCCCGTTGTTGTCTGTTGCCATAAATTTCCAGTTACACCTGAATCTATAGAAAAATTGGTTCATCAAATCAGCGTTGGATGAACTACCTGCTACATTTAGTAATGTATTGACAGCCTCTCTGTCCAGATATTTTTTTGTTCTACATCCTCATCACTTGAACATTTTTATTGGTGCATTATCGTAAAGCTGTACTGAATAAAATCATTAAAAGGAGAATATTTTGATAAGAACAATTGAGAATTTAACAAAAGTGGCGGTTGCTTTAAGGGCGGGGAGTGAGAAGGACAGGTATAATTTTACTCCGGAGCCTGTGGACTTTGATTTTATATTTGGAGCAGGCAGTGCGGGTTTTTGTGCTTTGGAAGCTTCTCTTTATGAAAAAGGTGAGGGTGATAAAGTCAGTATAACCGTTCCTCCTGCTGAGGCTTCGGAGGTTTTTGGCCATCTGCGCATGCCAATATTTTGTGCTCTTGGCATACAGAAGTCAGCAGATCCATTGTTTCTTGAGGTCACTGTAACCGGTGTAAGTGACGCAGATAGCCGGGAACTTGTGCAGTCAATTGCAAGAGGAGCGAGCCATGGCTGCGGTGGCGGTAGTTGTGATTGCGGCTGTTGTTGAGCTATTTGTCTTCCCCGCCGACTCTTGTACAGACTTCGTATACCAGGGCAAAGATAATATCTAAAGAGAGATGTTCTGTGATTGATCTGTCATAGAGTAATTTTGCCTCAGCCGGGAAATCCTCATCTCCCCTCCAGTAGATCACCGTTACAGGGATCCGGGGGGCAATCCTGAAGGTAAAAGCAGCGTCTCCCATGATAATTGGGGTTCCCTGCAGTTGTAGACATCTCTTTTTGAATGCTTCTATATCGTTGTCAAAACGGTTGCAAATCAGATTCGTAGGAATATCATGAGGGCCACGAAAGAAGGTGCTGCCGCCCGGAATATCTTTATCTGATATCCATTCACCAGTGACCCTGATGTCTTTTGCTCTCAGAAGGTAATAGATGATGAAGAGGTCAAAATACTCATGGGGAGGTATGAATTCGCCATTTATACCTGTGACGGAACATTTTTTAGAATCTATTTCAAACTCATTTACCCAGAGCCCTATTGTATAGGTTTCTTTTTCGGCATTGTAGCTGCACAACGCCTGGCGACATATATCAGCAGGTTCCTGCCCGGCCAGCTCTATAAAATAACTGTTGTCGATTCTGTCTGTCATTCTTTCTCACTATTATTTTATATGAAAGTCATGTTCGCTCCCCAGGCAGGGAGGGATTTGGAGGAGTGTCGACACAACAGGTAAGCGAGCCTGCGAGACTCCGACCCACAGCCTGCGAGGACGTTTGGCGACACTCCTCCAGATCCCGGTAACATTACTTTCATGTTTTGCTGTGAAAGTCATTTCATGGGTGTTAGTTAGCTTTTGTTAATTATGATGGCGTCATAAAGACCAACTTTTCAGGATGGGCTTGTAAAAAACTTCATGTCCTGGAAAAAGGTTCTCGTGAAATAAGCAGGGGCACCTGGTCGGCAGTGAAATCAAGAAAGCTGAAAAGATATACTTCAAGTTCTTGACACTGTTGAAAGTTTAATCGTATATAATGCTCTCTTTTTGGATCACTGTTGCCGTATCGTTCAATAATGTAGTCAAGGCGGCTTTCAAGGGACACGATCTCGTCATGGCGCACCCTCTTGTCAGCATAATAGACAAGCTCTTTGGCGGGAAAGAGACCTTGTTGATACAGTTCAGCTGTGAATTCTTCAAGAATGACATGTTCTCTGACTATCTCACCAATTTCAGGAAAACCCAGTGCACGGCATAGCTCGTCCCCCCGGGTGGCGTGCAGACAATTTGTTTTTAAACACTCGGTTTTGGCAATATCGTGGAGAAGGGCACCTGCGATTACAAACTCCCTGGCAGGCAGTGGGGAAATGGCCCTCTTAGCCTCCACAAGACCGTCAATCAAAAGCTCGGCAACCCGGGCCACCTTGAAAGAGTGGGCCCGAATATTAATGAGCATTTCATGAAGGTCAATAAAGTCAAGGCACTGGTTTACGGTAGGAGTCGGTGGTGTCATTTCCTTATCTGCCGCTCAATTCATGAACAGCGTCTACCGCAATTCTGGCTTGCTCCGGAGGTGTGAACTGGTGGATACCATGACCCAGGTTGAAAATATGGCCATAGGCACCCCTTGCATCATCCAGCAGTCTGCCGATTCTTGCCCTGAGTGCGTCTCTGGGGAGCAGAAGGGCAAAGGGGTCAATATTACCCTGCACAGCTTTTTTGCCGACTCGCTGTATGGCATCACCAATGTTGATACGCCAGTCAAGGCCAATAACATCGGCTCCTGAGGTAACAGAGAGATCAAGCAGGGTAGCCCCGTTATTGGCAAAATAGATGAGGGGAATATCAAATTGCTGCAAACTTTTTATGATTTTTTGGACATATGGAAGGGCAAAGATGGAAAAGTCGCAAGGGGCAAGAATCCCGGCCCAGCTATCGAAAATCTGCAGTGCCTGGGCTCCAGCTCTGGCCTGTGCCTGGAGGTAAAGGATTGTACTCTCAGTGATTTTGTCCATCAATTTATGAAAGAGTTCCGGGGAGGTGAACATCATCTTTTTAGTTTCCCAGAAAACCTTTGAAGAACCGCCTTCAATCAGATAGGTGGCACAAGTAAAGGGTGCCCCTGCAAAGCCGATCAGAGGTACCTTCAGTTCTTTTCTTAAAAGTCTGATGGTTTCCATGACAAAAGGAGTGGTGTCTTCGGGATCAGGGACCCGGAGCCGGTCAATACTTTTTGCATCTCTGAATGTTTTCGGAAAAACCGGGCCAACCCCTTCATGAAACTCCAGTGTGGCGCCCATTGCCTCCATAAGAATCAAAATATCGGAGAACAGGATCGCCGCATCCATATTCAGGATGTCGATTGGCTGCAGAGTAACCTCAACGCAGAGTTCGGGGGATTTGCAGAGTTCAAGGAAAGTGACGTTACCCCTTACTTTCTGGTATTCAGGAAGGTAACGACCTGCCTGGCGCATCATCCAGATTGGGGTGTAA
>DEIL01000248.1:4097-5655 GCA_002352445.1 Desulfobulbaceae bacterium UBA2775 | reverse complement strand
TTTGAGAAGGCTAAAATGAACGTAGTTCAAGTACTGCCGATTAGTTACTCTATTTTTGTAATTTCTTTGGGGTATAACTGCAAAATGGTTCCTGAGCCAGAAAATCACCGGTCATTGAATAGGCTCTGGCCCGGCAGCCGCCGCAAACAGAATTATATTCACATTGACCACAATTGTCTTTATACCCTTTAAAATCCCGTAGTTGAAGAAAAAGATCCGATTCTTCCCATATTTCTTTAAATGACGTTCTTTTAACATTACCGGCGGATTTGGCAAAGTAGCTGCACGGCAATACCTCTCCATCAACGTCAATAAGACAGATAAGCTGGCCGGCAAGGCAGCCCTTTGAACCGCCAGTGGAAAATTGGAGGTTTCTTCGCTTAAAATGTTCTCCCTCCTCCTTTGCCTTCTGGCGCACAATGCGGTAATAATGGGGCGCGCAGGTAGGGCGCATCAGGAGTTCATCTTCTTTCTTTTCTGTCTCGTAATGCCATTCCAGTATTTCGTCATACACTTTTTCCGGGATTAATTCTCCCATAATGTCTTCACCACGGCCGGTGGGAACGATCATAAACATATACCAGGCTGTTGCTCCCAGCTTCTTTACCAATTGATAAATGTCGGGGATTTCGTCACGGTTGCGAAGGGTAAAGGAGGAGTTGATAAGAAATGGAATATCATGCTCTTTGAAAAGCTGGATGGCATTCATGGTGCCTTCAAAGGCACCCTCCTGGTTACGGAAGTTATCGTGGGTTTCCGGTTTTGCACCATCAAGGCTTAACGAGACCATTTTAATGTCGGCATCCTTGATTTTTTTACATATCTCATCTGTTACCAGGGTGCCGTTGGTAGCAAGGCACATGCGAAATCCTTTATTTGTTCCGTAGCGTGCTATATCGAAAACATCTTCACGAACAAGTGGTTCACCGCCTGATAAGACCAGGACAGGGCTCGCGTAAGAGGCGATATCATCCATTATTTTTTTTGCTTCATCGATGGTGACATCTGGATGTCCTGCCGCCTCTAATTCAGACGAAGAGCGGCAATGTACACATTTAAGGTTACAGCGTCTTGTGATTTCCCAGGCTATCCATTTGGGTTCAAATTCCATTTAATAAACTCCAGGTGGTGGAATATAAATTTGATGGTGAGGTGGATCTATCGAGTTTTTTTAATTCAACCTCTTCCAGATGATTACTATATTGTCTTTTTGCTTAAGAACAAAGCCTAAACCTGAAAAACTGCATTGAATTATAAATCCGGCCCCAATGGATAAATTTTGACCCCGCTAAGGTTGATAAACTCGTAAAAAGTCTCCCGCGCCGTCATTCCCGCGTAGGCGGGAATCCAGAAGGTATTGAAATAACTAGATTTCCGCCTGCTCGGGAATGACGAGATAACGAAGAATCGGACTTTTTACGACGCCATCAAGGTTGATAAATTCGTAAAAAAGTAATTCGAAGTTCCCAGATGGCTATGGAAAAAGTTTGATATACAGGTAAGCGTAGACTCCGGGGCGTAGTGTTTTTCTCATAACCTCAACAATACATGTGGTATG
>DEIL01000248.1:0-4090 GCA_002352445.1 Desulfobulbaceae bacterium UBA2775 | reverse complement strand
TCGGACTTTTTACGACGCCATTAAGGTTTATTATTAATGTCAAATGGCATATAGTTTAACGCTGTGAAAATTACTCGAATATGATGGTCTTTGAGATCGTTGTTTTTATAAATGATGGCGTCGAAAAAAGTTCGACGGCATCACTAACCGAATGAAAATATGTTGATTACACCGATTAATATCGCAAGCCCGGAGGGTGAGGCTGTTGTTAATGGACTTCTTGATCGTTTTCAGACAGCCGATACTTCCTGCCAGACAGCAGTAGAAAAGATAGTCAAGGCAGTAAGGGAGAGGAAAGATGAGGCTGTTATAGAATATTGTCGTAAATTTGATGCCCCGAACCTCGGTATTGAGAATTTACAGGTCAGCTTTCAAGAGTTGAATCATTCTTATGATCAGGTTACTGATGAGTTTCTGGATACTCTTGGCAAGGCCATTGATCGTATTCAGACTTTTCATGAACGTGAAATGGAAGATTCGTGGCTGCAGACAAGAGAAGACGGCACAATTGTCGGGCGGCTTGTCAGACCGGTTGATTCGGCAGGACTCTATGTTCCCGGTGGACAGGGTGGGTCAACCCCTCTGGTCTCTTCTGTGCTGATGAACGGAATTCCGGCAGCAATTGCCGGGGTGCATCGACGTGTTATGGTGACTCCTCCCAATGGTGCTGGGACTGTAAATTCATATCTGCTCGTTGCCGCACAGGAGATAGGCATCACCGAAATATATAAAGCCGGGTCTGCCTGGGCCATTGCAGCTCTTGCCTACGGAACGGTAACGATTCCCCGGGTTGATGTTATTGTAGGCCCGGGAAATCAATATGTTGCAGAGGCCAAAAGACTGGTTTCCGGGATGGTTCGCATCGACATGATAGCAGGACCCTCCGAGGTCTTGATAGTGGCTGATGAAACTGCTGATCCTGCATGTGTTGCTGCTGATATGCTGGCTCAGGCCGAGCATGACCCTCTTGCTCTTCCTATTCTGATAACCCTTGGAAGTAGACTTGTTGAACACGTGCTGCAGGAACTTGAACGCCAGCTACCTTTGCTCTCAAGAGAAAGAATAGCCAGAACCTCTCTGGTTAACCGGGGAGTTATTTTGGTGGCGAAAGATCTTGCAGAAGCGATTGAGACAGTCAACGCTATAGCCATTGAACACCTTGAGTTGATGATAGCTGACCCATGGGCACAGATACCTCATATCCGTCATGCTGGGGCAATTTTTCTTGGCCATCATACCCCGGAGGCTGCAGGTGATTATATTGCCGGACCGAATCATGTTCTGCCGACAATGGGAACGGCACGATTTGCCTCAGCTCTGGGGGTGGAGACTTTTCTTAAAAAAAGTTCAATCATCAGCTATTCTGCAGGTGCCCTGGAAGGGGACGGAGACCATATTCAGAGGCTGGCCAAGCTTGAAGGGCTTGATGCGCATGCCGCATCGGTCGCAGTTCGCCTTACGAAATGAGTTATGATTTTAAGGGACGATTGAAGGAAGGATTGGACCACCTGGAACTCAGCCTGGCGGACGATTCTATTAAGAGTCTTGAAATATATTTCAATGAGTTGAAGAAATGGGCCGGGAAGATAAATCTTATTGCCAGATCGAGCAGTGACGAGGAGATTCTTGAAAATCATTTTATTGACTCTCTGACTATTTTGCCTCTACTTAAAAAAACAGACAGTCACCTGCTGGACATCGGTACCGGAGCAGGCTTCCCCGGCCTGGTCTGCAAGGCGGCCTGGCCAGGGTTAAAGGTTACCCTTGTTGAACCACGACAAAAAAGAGTATCTTTTTTGCGCCATATCATTCGTACCCTCGGTTTGCATGATGTAGCGGTACTGGACTGCCGGATAGAGGATGAAGCGAGGCTCCCGTCTATTTCTTCTTTTACCCATATTACCGGTAGAGCGGTGTCCAACATAAAGAATTTTATGGCAATGGTGGAACGATTTTCAGTGGGAGAGGCAAAAATTATCTGCATGAAGGGTCCGAAATGGCAGGTCGAAGTCGCAGATACTGCAGAAGTTTTACCTGAAACCTATATTCAGGAAGAAGTTACGGAACTGTGTTTACCCTTTTCCGGTGCCCGGCGGGCGCTGCTGGTGTATGCTCCGAGTAGAATGCAACAGGATTGATGAAAAACAATAATAAAAATAGAAGGTTCTAGATATGAGAAAAATTGCGATTTTACAAGGTGATGGGATAGGTTCTGAGATAATGGATGAAGCTGTTAAGGTTCTTGATGCGGTACAGAAAAAGTTTTCCTTTGAGCTGGTCTATGAATACGCTGATGTGGGTGGCATTGCTATTGATAATCATGGAGAGGCCTTGCCTCCCTCTACCCTGGAAATCTGTGAAAAGAGCGATGCGATACTTTTTGGCTCTGTTGGCGGCCCGAAATGGGAGAGTCTGCCCCCTGAGCAGCAACCCGAAAGAGCGGCACTGCTCCCTCTAAGAAAACATTTTGACCTGTTCTGTAATTTCCGTCCTGCAAAGGTATTTAAATCATTGACCGCAGCCTGTCCACTTCGGCCTGACATTGTTGCCGGGGGTTTTGATATTCTCTGTGTCCGGGAGCTCACTTCAGGAATCTATTTTGGTACTCCTAAAGGGCGGGATGGTGAGGGGGCTGACGAGCAGGCTTTTGATACCATGAGATATAAACGCTCGGAGATTCAGAGAATTGCCCGAATGGCCTTTGATGCTGCCAGACTGAGAAAAAAGAAGGTGACATCGGTGGACAAGGCCAATGTGTTGACGACAATGGTTCTCTGGCGGGAAGTTGTCATGGAAATCGCCCGGGAATATCCGGATGTAGAATTGAATCATATTTATGTGGACAATGCTACCATGCAGCTGGTTCGCGATCCACATCAGTTTGATGTTATGCTCTGCGGCAACATGTTCGGCGATATTATCTCCGATGAAGCTGCTATGTTGACCGGGTCTATGGGACTGCTTGCCTCTGCATCCTTAAATAAAGACAAGTTCGGCCTCTATGAACCTGCCGGCGGATCAGCACCTGATATTGCCGGTAAAGGTATTGCCAATCCTATAGCCGAGATCCTTTCTGCGGCAATGATGCTGCGCTACAGTTTTGGCCTGGATGATGCAGCGGATGCTATTGACAGCGCAGTGGCGGCAACCCTTGAGCGAGGAGTCTATACAGCCGATATCGCCGTTGGAAAATCTGATGTTGTCGGAACGGCTGGTATGGGTGACGCTATAGTTGCAGCCTTATAATTTTTTTTATCACTGAGGCATACCTTTCTGTTTTTATCTGTCTCCCGGATTAAGAGGATTAAATGCATGGCAGAAAAAGAGAACGTCGTTCTTATTGCAAATGAAGCCTCAACCGAACTCGGGTACAGGCTGGCGGAAAGACTCTGGATCACATTTACTGAAATGGAACGGAAACGTTTTTCAGATGGTGAGTCTTATCATGCTTTTCCTGAAAGTGTCTCCGGTAAAGACCTGATTATTCTAGGGGCCACCCACAATGATAGCTCCCATCAGGAGTTGTTGGACCTGATTTCCGGGGGACGGTACTGGAATGCTGCCTCAATAAATGTGATTATTCCCTATCTCGGTTATTCCACTATGGAAAGGGCCAAACCGGGCTCTTTTGAGCTACCCAAAGGGGTCACCCGTACACGACAGATTTTTCGGGCAAGGCCAAACTTTGTTGCCTTTGTGGATCTCCATTCGGAGGCGGTCCTTCACACCCACGCTGGTGAGATCAGGGCAAAACATGTATGGACTGACAGTCTTGTGGTGGATAAAATAAAGGAGAGCGGTTTGCAGGATTATGTGCTGGTATCTCCCGATTACGGCTTTTCCAAGCGGGTGGCACGGCTGGCCAGTTTCCTCAATTGCCCCCACACGGCAGCAGATAAAGACAGGTACGATACCGATAAAACCATTGTCAGCCAGGTTTCGAATGTGGTGAAAGGGAAAACTGCGATAATCTGTGATGATATGATACGCACAGGCGGCTCAATTATACAGACTGCTGAGCGATGTCTGGATGCGGGGGCTGTCGATGTTGTTGCCATGGCCACTCATCTTGTCATGGCCGGTGACTCCC
>DEIL01000155.1:1507-6244 GCA_002352445.1 Desulfobulbaceae bacterium UBA2775 | reverse complement strand
CACGCTTGCCGAAAGGACACGGTTATGCAAAGATCTCAATTAACGAGGCGTTTTGTAAAGATCATCATGGTCAAGAATACGTAAGAGTTTAAGTTGGGATGTCCAATCCGGAGAACCGGTTGTTAAGAAAGACATTGGCTCAAATGAAATTCTATACCTCTTGTCAACACGGACAGACCACGCTGTTGGGTCATTCGTGATGCGCTCAATCCTCAAGCCGGGATGATGGGGATTCTCTTCGAGAAAATTTACGGTTTTAGCAATTTTTTTCAGTAATGCTTTCTGATGTTTAAATTTTTTCAAATCAGAAATAAATTTTTTATTTGGAATCAATGCCGGCATTGCTGCGTTCCTCTTCAAACCAATCCGGGAGTTTACCTGTTTCCGAGTCCCTGGCTTCCTTTAATTTTAATAAACCGGAATCATTGAGTTTTATTGTTCGATAAAACTCAACAGGGTAAAGGTATATTGCACCGCCGGCTTCCACTGAAAGTTCAAGATGGGTGCCGGGTTTGATCCCAAAATCCTTTCTTATTGAAGCAGGTAAATTGATGCTGCCTCTTTTGTCAATAGTTACAAGCATAATAATCCCCTTTTTATGAATATGTTATATTTTGGCCGCAGACCTGAAGATAACATATTCTCATTATGGCGTTTTGTCAATATGTCATATTGTCGAAAATCGATCAAAGAAATAATTGGAAAACTGGTGTGCTATAAGAGTACAAAGGATAAAAATGAAGAAAATGATTTATTCAAATAATTCACTATGAGACCCAATATCAATAAGCTGAACCTCATATCTATAGACCCTATAGATAAGTAATAAATCTGGTTTTAAATGGCATTCTTTATATTGCTCAGGATTGCCTTTCAAAAAATGATCCTTATACTTTTTGTCCAAAGCAATGTCGCTTAAGAGCTTCGAAACTACATCAATATAGATAGCTTCATCGTTATCTTTCAGGTGAAGTTTCTTGAAAGATTTCTTAATTTTCTTTGTTCTTGCCAGGCCAAATTTCATGATTTCAAATCGTTCATCATATCTTCAATGCTATCATATCTGATTAGATCATTAATATCAGCCTCTTTCATAGCTTCTCTCAATCTTTTTGACGGTACTTTTACTGAAAAAGGTAATCCGCCCTCAAGTCGTACACGGTTCAGAAAAATATTAATGCCATCACTTACTGTTAAATTGTACTCTTTAAAAATAATTTTGGCTGCATTCCAAGCTATTGGATCAACCTTAATTGATGTCTGCCTTCTCGTGCTCATAACCTCCTCCTTTGGAATTTATTCTTTTAAAGAGATACTTCAAAAGAAGTTTGTTGTCAACTGAAAAAGATGGCCTCACGCAAAGGCGCAAAGACGCTAATTTAAAAAAACAGGAAGCAGGAGACCGGAGACAGGGGAATGGATTAACGGGGTCAGGCTTGGCTTGTTGGCTTATTGGAGGGTAAAGTAGATGAATGGGGTCAGAGGTTTACTATTTACTTTTGGAGAAGGGAGACAGGAGAAAGGGTTTAGGTACGAATTAAACAAATGAGCATGAATAATTTTGCAGATAAATCGCAATTGGCTCAGCAGAAGTTGATCTAATTACTTAAAACAGGCGAAAATGAACAAATAGAGTTCAAGGTTTCTTTTGATAAAGAAGCCGTTGAAACACTGAGCGCTTTTGCAAATACTATTGGCGGCTGTCTATTAATAGGGGTTGATGATAACAACATTGTCTCACACAAAGGCAAAAACATAGTCCTGTTGTCCATTCCTGAATATCCTGTCAAACAAAACCCGTTCATATCCTCTTGGCGATCCGCCACTAACCGTTCTGAAAAAGTATGAACTTCTCAAGGAACATGATCAAATAACAAATGGTTGTTACCTGTTGTTTGTTGATTCCGAAACAATGCTCACCGCCATTGACCTTGGCCGTTTTGCCAGCGAGACAATTATTAAAGACAGCCTCACTGTCCGTGCAGACCTTTTTAGTAACGTGGATGCTGTGTTGGATTTTTTGCTGAAACACCTTAATAAGGGGTACATTATTTCCGGTAAAGCGCAAAGAATGGAACGGTGGGATTATCCCATGGATGCTTTGCGTGAAATTGTTATCAATATGATTGTTCATCGGGATTACACGAGTTCATCAGAGGCAATAATAAAAATTTTTGATGATCATATCGAATTTTACAATCCGGGGAAATTATCAGGCGGTTTATCAGTTAAGCAGCTTCTTGCCGGCAATTACACGTCGTCTATCCGTAACAAACAGATGGCCACTCTTTTTAAAGAGGCCGGCCTGATTGAAAGATATGGTTCCGGCATCAAACGAATTTTAGAATCTTTTGCCAAACATGACTTGAACCCACCTCTATTCGAAGAATTACAGGAAGGGTTCCGGGTCATTGTTAACAGAACCACCCAGAAAACCACTACCAGAGAGCAGGTACTTGAATTTCTGCAAATAAATCCAAACATGACCAGGTCGGAGCTTTCTTTACAGCTTTCTAGGAGCGAAAATACCATTAAAGAACATTTAGCGAAATTAAAATCCGAAGGCAGGTTGAAAAGAATTGGCAGCGACAGAAGTGGCTCCTGGATGGTTGTCTCTGATGAAGGATGAGAAAGTGTCGGGGGGAGAAGGGAGACCGGAGGACGGGAGACGGGAGGACGGAGACGGACGGTGGGTATGTTGGTGCCATTGATGTTGATGCAGCCGCATCGGGGGCATGTTTATCAGTTGCTGACCAATGAGATGGGAATTGATCATTGGAAGGTGTCGGCGGGGTATGGAGTGTTGCAGTTGCTGGTCGGGATTGGAGCCCTGGCGCTTCGCGGATATGGGAATTTGGCAGTGATGATCTTTTTGGGATCTTGCTTTGCCGGGTTCGGGATGGTCTCATTTTTTGTCCGCCGTTAACGGGGTCAGGCTGAAAGCGCCGATTAAAACCGGTAAAGAATAGAGCCCGACATCATCCTGACCACCTGTGACTATCCAAAAATAGATTTCTGCATCACCAATATGGAAATGGCTTTTAGATGGACAAAAATACCATATACTTTCATTTTTTGAAAGTATATGGTATTTTATAAAACATGAATACCTTAACAAATAAGATCATTGAGCAGGGACTTGCCAACAGAGTCCTTAAAGTTTCTCAACTGAAACGGCTGGTGACTGGAGGCGCACAGCGCCGTTACAGTCTGGTTAACCGTGCGATTAAAACCGGAGAATTGTCTCGATTTCAACGTGGGTTGTATATGCTCAATGAGCGTTTTCGCGATTATCCGTGCCACCCGTTTGTTCTGGCACAAGCCATTGAGCCTGGCAGTTATGTCTCGTTTGAGACAGCATTGGCATACCACGGCTGGATTCCCGAGGCGGTTTTCACAACAGCAAGTGTGATATCCGGCCGGAAATCCCGACAATTTGAACATAAAAAAATGGGAATTTTCAATTTTCAACCCCTTGCAGTTCAGCGGGAATATTTCCTGGAACTGGTGAACAGGCATCAAATAAATGGTCAAACCATGCTGGTGGCAAAACCATGCAGGGCATTAATGGATCTGGTCTGTTTGAGAAAACTATCCTGGGAAGGAATGGACTGGCTTTTGGGAGGACTGCGAATTGATCCGGAATCATTAGCTGCCATTACCGGTAATGATATTAAAATATTAAAACTGATTTACAAACATAAACGGGTAAAATCATATCTATCTTATCTCAGCAGGGAGTTAGACCTTGATTGATCTGATTCAGGAAAAATTAACTGCCTGTAACGCGGCCAATCAACTGGAAGAAAATCACGCCATTAAAGAAATTCTCCAGGATATTGCCCTGTATGGTTTGTGGCGCACCGGTTTCTTTGAGGTGGCGGCATTCCAGGGCGGTACCAGCCTGCGGATTTTATATGGCATGACAAGATTTTCAGAAGATCTTGATTTTATATTGAAAGTACCTGATTCTGAATTTAACTGGCTTGTATATCTTCAGGGTATGCTTGGCTATTTTGAAGAATTTGGACTTAAATCACAAGTATTGAATAAAAGTAGAATGGATCAACGGATAAAAAAAGCCCTGATCAAAGACAGTTCAATTTGCAACCAGCTCAATCTGTCATTTTTCAGAGGCAACCCGAGACAAACGCAAAAAATTAAATTAGAGATTGACGTAGACCCTCCTGATAGTTCCGGTTTTGAATATAGTTACCTGGACTTCCCTCTGGATTTTGAAGTCTGCCATCAGGATTTAAGCAGCAATTTCTCATTAAAAATCCATGCACTGCTTTGCAGGCCATATCTGAAGGGTAGAGACTGGTATGACTTCAACTGGTACGTAAAAAAGGGAGTTCAGGCAAACCTTGCCCATTTGCAAGCAGCCTTGTTTCAGTGGGGGCCATGGGCACATCAAAAAATTGATCTTAATATAGAATGGCTGAAACATGAGTTGACCCGAAAAGCGGCCCGTATTGATTGGCCGGCTGCAGCAGATGATGTCCGGCGGTTTCTCAGACCGTTGGAGCAGCATAGCCTGGGCTTATGGAATGAAAAATTTTTTACGCATAAAATAGAAAGACTCAATCTTTAGGGGACAATTCTTCTTGCCGCATTTTCGATAGTTGTGTATCTGTGGCGGTATCTGTGGTGTCAAATCTTGAATAGTGAATAGTGGGCGGGCGCAGATTTACGCAGATTAGGGAAAAGATGGAGGGAGGAGAAAGGAGAAGGGAG
>DEIL01000155.1:0-1474 GCA_002352445.1 Desulfobulbaceae bacterium UBA2775 | reverse complement strand
GGAGAAGGGAGAAGGGAATTCGTGGCAAAGATGAAGAAACAACTGAGAGGTTGAGATGAAAATACAGGAAATCCTCAAACAATCTGAAGGAAAGACGCTGGAATTTAAGCGCGACATTTCCTCACTCAAGCCAATTCTTAAAACTCTGGTAGCCTTTGCTAACACAGCAGGTGGCATTCTTATCATCGGCCGCGGAAATGACGGAACTGTCCATGGCGTGCCGGAAGTACTCCAGGCAGAAGAAAGCCTGGCCAATGCCATTGCCGACAGTATTCGTCCTGCGATGATGCCTGAGATTGAAATATATTCCCATAATGATAAACCGCTGTTGGTACTGCGTGTTTTTCACTGGAAAGGTCCATTTTATTTAAAGGCTGATGGCCAGGTGAAGGGAGTGTATGTTCGCCTTGGTTCCACCAATCGTCAGGCTGGCCCTGAAATATTAGCTGAATTGCAACGTTCGATGCAAAACCGGTCTTTTGACCAGTTGCCTTGCACTGATCTATCGATAAAAGCTCTGGATATTGAGAAAGTACAGCGTGTTCTTAGCGTTACAGGTCAACAAATTGATGAAAAAAAGCTGGAATCTCTGGGGCTGCTTGTCCCGCATGCCGGGGGGCTTTCGGTATCTAATGGCGGGCTGATTCTGTTTGGTCTGGACGATGTGAGGCAACGTTATTTCCCTGATGCAAGAGTGAGTTGTGCCCGTTTTCGAGGGACGGATAAATCGGAATTTATTGATCGTATAGATATTGAAGGGAGTGTGCTGAATGCCATTGATGAGGTGCCGCGTTTTATCCGCCGGAACACTCGACTGGCTGCAAAAATTGAAAGCATGCACCGGCAGGATATCCCTGAATATCCGGATTTGGCAATTCGGGAGATTCTGGTTAATGCCATTAGCCATGCGGATTATTCGTTGAGCGGTATGCGTATTCTGATAGGAATTTACGCAGACAGGATGGAGATACAGAATCCCGGCATGCTTCCTTTCGGCATGACAATGGAAGATTTCAAGGCTGGTGTAAGCAAGATTCGTAATCGGGTTATTGCGCACGTATTCAGGGAAATGGGGTTGATGGAGGAATGGGGAAGCGGGTATAAACGTGTCGTCCATGCATGCCAGTCCGGCGGGTATCCGGAACCTGATTGGGAGGAGCTTGGCACGGCATTTCGTGTGATATTTCATCCGCATCCCGCAGTACTCGAACATCTACGCACCGATGTCCCTGTAAATGTCCCTGTAAATGATCGGCAAAGATGGTTCATAGAGCAACTCTCAGCAGGCAAGCAGATCAGAGCATCCGATTTGGCTGCCTATTTCCTCATTTCCGAGAAGACCGCAAAACGGGATATTGCCGATTTAAAAAGAAAGGGTATGGTTGAGTTTGTCGGCGTGCCGAAGAATGGTTTTTACCAGGTTTTGGGATAAGGCTTGGTTTATTGTGGTTATTGGGAGAAGGGAGAAGGGAGA
>DEIL01000329.1:1874-5905 GCA_002352445.1 Desulfobulbaceae bacterium UBA2775 | reverse complement strand
AATCTGCTGACCATCGTTATATCTCCCCTGCAGGCCCTGATGAAGGATCAGGTGGATAATTTTTCAAGACAGACCGGGACAAAGATCGCGGCAGCACTCTACGGTCTGTTGACGCTGCCGGAGCGGGGTGAGGTGCTGGAGGGGATACGTTCCGGCGATATTGGAATCCTCTATATCTCTCCTGAGCAGCTGCGAAATTTTTCCTTTGTCAGTACCATCAGCCAGCGCGAAATCGGTGCCTGGATATTTGATGAAGCGCATTGTCTTTCCAAATGGGGACATGATTTCAGGCCGGACTATCTTTACTCAATCCGTTTTATCCGGGAATTCGCTTTAAAAGAAAAGACCAGGATCCCTCCAGTCCAATGTTTTACCGCCACGGCAAAAAAAGATGTTAAAGCTGAAATAACGGATATCATCCAGAGTGAGCTGGGGCTGCGGGTTGCCCTGTTTGAAGGAGGGCATGAACGAACCAATCTGCATTACGAGGTCTGGCCCGTTGAAAAATATGAGAAGAAACAGACTATTCTGGAGCTTCTCCGGGCCCGTTACAGAGAGGGTGGAAGTGTTGTTATCTACTGTGCAAGCAGGAAAAAGACCGAAGATATAGCTGAGTTTCTGCAAAGCTCCGGATATACCGCAGAAGCGTTTCATGCTGGTCTTGAGCCGTCCTTGAAAAAGCGTATCCAGGACAACTTTATCGAAGGGACAACACCTGTTATCTGTGCCACCAATGCCTTTGGCATGGGTATTGACAAGGATGATGTGAGACTGGTCATTCACGCAGATATCCCGGGCTCTCTTGAAAATTATCTACAGGAAGCCGGGCGGGCGGGAAGAGATCGTGATGCAGCCGAGTGCATTCTTATCTTTGCTGAACAGGATATCGAGAGTCAGTTTCGTCTGAGCAGCATGTCTCGTCTGACCCGCAGGGAGATTGCCCAGCTTCTGCGTGGAATCCGATATGGTGCAAAGGGTGAAGATTCAGTGGTGCTTACAGCTGGTGAACTTCTTCGTATGGATACCGTGGAGCTTGATCCCGATGAACATTCCGATTCCGAGACCAGGGTGCGAACAGCAGTCTCCTGGCTTGAAAGAAGCGGGTATCTTGAGCGAAATGAAAACAACACCCGTGTTTTTCAGGGCAAATTGCTTGTAAAGAATATGCAGGAGGCGGTGGAAAAAATTGGCCGGCTCGGTCTGTCAACCAGGCAGCGGGAGCGCTGGCTGGCAATTCTTTCCGTATTTATGGAGCAGGGAGCAAATCAGGGGGTCAGTGCAGATGAGCTTGCCAGCCTCTCTTCTTTTTCTCCCTGTGAACAGGATAGAGATACCCTGACGGAAGCACAACGGGTTCTCCGCACGTTGCATGATATGGCGGGTCAGGGACTGCTTTCTAAAGAGACCACACTTACCGCTTATGTCCGTTACAAGGTGAAAAAAAGCTCAGAGAAACAGCTGCAGCGTATCTGTGCGCTGGAGCTTGATTTCTTGAAAGTTCTGGGCGAATTAGCACCTGACGTTGATATTGAGAGCCCACTGGAGCTTGATCTGCGACAGGTCAATCAACAGCTGGTCGAGCTCGGTTATGAGTATTCCACTCCCCACAGCCTTAAACTGATCCTCTATGGGCTGAGCCGTGACGGAAAAGGGCTGGCGGGGCGGAAGGGGAGTATCAGCGTTAGGGCAAGGGGCAACAACAGGTTTACTGTTCTGCTGCACCGGGAGTGGGAATTATTGAACAGAACGGTGCGGATCAGACAGCAGGCTGCCCATGTGACCCTGCGGGTTATGCTCGGCACAATTGATCCCGTTACCCGGCACAATGCAAATCTGCTGGTTGAGTTTACCTTGGAGCAGATAGTTGATGGGTTGCGCAGGGATCTGCTTTTATTGCCTCTGCTAAAAGATCCACTTGCTGCAGCAGAACGTGCGCTGACCTTTATGCATGAGCAGACTGTCATTGATTTGCAGCATGGTCTGGCTGTTTTTCGACAGGCTATGACGATTACCATAAACCCCGATGCCAGAGGGAGAAGATATTCGAAGTCGGATTTTTCACCACTTGACACCCACTACTCGGAAAGGAACTTTCAGATCCATGTGATGAACGAGTATGCCAGGCAGGCGCTGGAAAAGTTGAGTGTAGCCATGGCTCTTGTCGGTTCTTATTTTAATGATGAGAAGGAAGACTTTGTTAAACGGTTCTTTCCCGGTAAGAAGAAATTTCTGGAGAGGGCGACCAGTGAACAGTCCTATTCCCGCATTGTCGATGATTTGAAAAACAGCAGTCAGGAAAAGATCGTTTCAGCACCTACTGAGAAAAACATGCTGGTTCTGGCTGGCCCCGGTGCCGGTAAGACCAGGGTGGTGACACATAGGGCTGCCTTTCTGCTCAGGGTGAAACAGGTTAAGGCAAAGGCAATTCTGATACTCTGCTTCAATCGTGGTGCGGTTATGAATTTGCGTCAGAGGCTTCGCGACCTGGTTGGCAATGATATGCTTGGAGTCACCACCCTCACTTTTCATGGCCTGGCCCTGCGCCTGACTGGCAGATCCCTTGTGCCTGTCAACGGATTTAGCCGGAATGACACAATCGACTTCTCAAAGGTGATTCAGGATGCTGTCAGACTGCTTAAGGGAGAGAGCGATGTTCTCGGTTTTGGCGATACAGATCCCCGTGATATGCTGACTGGCAGGTTCAGTCATATCCTGGTGGATGAATATCAGGATATCGATGAAGAACAGTATGAACTTGTATCACTTCTGGCCGGAAAGGGGGAGAAGGAGAGTGAGCAGAAAATGGCCATCCTGGCAGTGGGAGATGACGACCAGAATATCTATCGCTTCAGGGGGGCCAATGTAGGTTTTATTCGCAGGTTTCATAAGGATTATGATGCTCAGATTCACTACCTTGTTGAGAATTACAGATCTACTCCAAATATCATTGCCGTTGCAAACACACTGATTTCCTATAACTCCGACAGAATGAAAAGTGATTATCCCATCGAGGTGAATGAAGCAAGACGAACCTTACCGGAAGGCGGTAACTGGCAGCTCAGCGATCCGATCACCAAAGGGCGGGTTCAACAGATTGTAGTTGGCGAACGGCTGGATCAGGCCGCTTCTCTCCTGGCGGAAATAAATCGCCTGCAGGCCCTTGATAATGAATTTAACCTTGGTGGGTGTGCGGTCCTGGCCCGTGAATGGAAAGATCTCGACCTTGTTCGTTCGGTTTTGGAAGAGGCGGGAGTGGCTGTTACTCTGAACTGGGGGAGGAGCAGCGGATTTCCGGGTTTGACCAGGATCAGGGAGAATGTGGTATTGCTCGAACATCTGCAGCACCACCGGCTGGAGATGAAAACGGCGGATTCTCTGATGGGCCTGTTGCCGGAAAACGCAACCCTTGACAATATCTGGCACACAAATCTGCGTTGGCTGACAGGTGAATGGAGAGAGGAAACTACCAATATTCCACAGCCTGTCCCGTTGATACAAGACTATTTTTATGAATCATTCTCTGATCAGGGTCGATCCCAGAATCTCGGCAACACTATTTTCCTTTCAACCGTACACTCCGTCAAAGGGCTCGAGTTCGACCATGTGTTTATTCTCGGGGACAGTTGGAAAGAATTACAGGAGAGTGAGATGGAAGAGGAGCGCAGGCTCTACTATGTTGCTATGTCGAGGGCACGGCAGACATTGCATCTCTTTTCCTTTGTGAACCGACAGAATCCTCACACGGAAGTACTTTCAGGGGATTATCTGTTGTGTAGAAAAGAAGATACTGCTCGAGATCACAAAATTGTGGAAAAACGGTATAGGTTTCTGGGTATGAAAGACCTTTTTCTCGACTTTGCCGGCATAAAAAAAGAAAACCATCCGGTCAGGAGAGCTTTGACACGGTTAAAGACGGGTGATCGCCTGGAACCACAGATACGAAATGGCAATGTTGAACTGTTGAATGAAGATGGCATTTCGGTTGCCCGTCTGTCGCAGGCGGCCAGGGAGGAGTGGGGCGAGCGGCTTGA
>DEIL01000329.1:0-1831 GCA_002352445.1 Desulfobulbaceae bacterium UBA2775 | reverse complement strand
GTGAGAGCTGGGAGGTGCCGGTTGTTGAGTTGATTTATTGACGGGGGTACATACAGATGAGGAATAGAATGAAAGCACATATTTTAGTAGATAATAACACATTGATAGATCAGTATTACCTGGCTGAGCCTGGATTTTCTGTTTTGCTAGAGGATAATGACAGCCGAATCTTATTTGATACCGGCTATTCCGATATTTTTATTCGCAACGGACTGAAAATGGGTCTCGATTTGACCCATCTCGATCACCTTGTGCTGTCTCATAGCCATCTGGATCATACCTGGGGACTGGAACCGCTGATCAGATATTATTCAGAACTCAAAGTTGCGGGGATACCACATTCAAAACCTGTCCTGGTCGCACATAGCCAGACTTTTATCAGTGTAACAGAAGATGGTTTCGGTGAGTTTGGTTCTTTAATGTCAAAGGAAAAGCTGGCCAAACATTTTCAACTGGAACTTACCGATCAACCACGCTGGCTGAGTGATCGACTGGTATTTTTAGGGCAGATCCCCAGGGAAAATGATTTTGAATCGATGATACGATTTGGCCGGAAGGATGGATCAGATGAGGGGGACTGGGTGGTTGAAGATTCGGCTCTTGCCTATAAGTCTGAAGATGGGCTGGTGATTATAACCGGCTGCTCCCATGCCGGTATCTGCAATATTATCGAGTACGCCAAAGCAGTCTGTTCCGAAAATCGAATAAATGATGTTGTTGGTGGATTGCACCTGCAGAACCCGCCGGAAAAACAGCTTCAGGGAACCATGGACTATTTCGAAAAACTTGCCTTGAAACGGATTCACGCCTGCCACTGTACAGATCTGCAATCAAAAATTGCGCTCTCCGAGGTTGTAGAAATTAAGGAAGTGGGTGTGGGGCTGTCGCTGACCTATTGATGAGCGTTAAACAGCATGCAACATTGACCCCTCTAGCCAAATCTTTTCGTGGTGTAGGTATTCTTGGAGGTGTCGTGTTTGAGTCTATGACCTTGAAGTTGGGGAGTTCTTCAGGTATTTTTGCACAAGATATGATATAAGTGATTGATCTGGTAGACTTTCCACAATTTCTCTTATCTGGCTTTGCTGATAATTTTTTTGAGTAAGGCGAGAATTTTTATGGTCATCTCTGGCTGGCTGCCACTCTTCGGGTTCGGTTGATTTCATGAAATTTTACCGGATTGTTCTCTAAACCATATCGCTTTCAATATTTGCGATTTGGAAAGGTAGTTATAACAATATCTCTTTATCATTTTCTTCAATTCATTTTACTTCCCTGGTCGTTACCAAAGAGCAGATATCCTCTTCCCTGGCCCAAAGAGTATTGTTGTCCGGCGGGATCTTTCCGATAGAGGTTCAGCTCGAAGACAGAATCAAATAGTTTTGATGAATTTTCAAATTGTATCAGCAGGTACTTTTTCCTGAGATTCATCCCACCGTTATGGCTATGGGAAATATTTGCTGTTTTATCCAGCCATGTGAAGAAGAACAGGGTGAAAGTCTCTTTTTGCCCCTGCAGATTCGTGACTGTTCCGGAAAGTGTGATTTCTATTTTGTTATCTGCTCCAATATCTTCGCAGTTAACCACAGTCTTTAGTGAGGCGGTTGTCTGTATGCCGGTTCCCGCATCATAAAGAAAATCCTGTGACTGAGCTTTGATAATCATCTCTTCATCTTGTTCTGCAAGTGTCATTGCCAGCAGTTCACTGACAAAGTCGATGACCGCATTATTCTGTGGGGCCCTGTTAGGCATGATGATTGTATCCTCATTAGATTGTAGTTTCATGGCATGTTCCTCTGTTGTTTTTTAGAGAATTTCGTGAAGGTAATTA
>DEIL01000126.1:24948-30694 GCA_002352445.1 Desulfobulbaceae bacterium UBA2775 | reverse complement strand
GGGTGTTGTTCTGAGTAAATCAGCAGAACCGGGAGAATATCTTAACCCGGCAATTCCGGTTGTGACACTCGGTGATATCAGTCATCCCTGGCTGCGTGGTTATATTAACGAAAAAGACCTGGGCCGGGTTAAACTGGGACAGGAAGTTGACGTCAGTACAGATTCCTACCCTGACAAGACTTATTTGGGCCGGATCAGCTTTATCAGCAGCCAGGCGGAATTTACTCCGAAGAGCGTGCAGACCTTTGAGGAACGGGTAAAATTGATGTTTCGTATCAAAGTCAGTCTGGACAATCCGGATAACGAACTCAAACCCGGTATGCCTGCTGATGGGCTGATTCAAGTCGCTCCACAGTGATGAAGAGTTCCGTGGAGAGTGAAGCAACACCCGCCATCCGAGCAGAAAACCTTAGCAAAACCTTCAACGATACCATTGCAGTGGACAAGGTGAGTTTTGATGTTTATCCGGGAGAGATTTTCGGGCTCGTTGGTCCTGACGGTGCCGGCAAAACCACTACCCTGCGTCTGCTCTCCTCCATTCTCGATCCCAGCTCGGGAAAGGGAGCTGTAGCCGGGTTTGATGTAGGTTCTGCATCCACTAAAGTCAAAGAGCAGCTTGCCTATATGAGCCAGAGGTTCGGTCTGTATCTGGATCTCAGCGTTATGGAGAATATCAGTTTTTACGCCGACCTTTATGGAGTTACCGGCTCTGAACGCAAGGAGCGCATTGAGGAGTTGCTCGACTTCAGTAATATGCGTCCCTTTAAAAAGCGGCGGGCGGGGAAATTGTCCGGCGGAATGAAGCAGAAACTCCAACTTATCTGCGCCCTGATCCACACCCCGAAGGTTCTGTTGCTCGATGAGCCAACCAATGGCGTCGACCCGGTAAGTCGACGTGATTTCTGGAAAATTCTCTATAGATTACTGAGAGAAGGAGTCTCTATTCTGGTAACCACCGCATATCTTGATGAGGCGGAACGGTGTGACCGTGTGGGATTGATCAATCATGGCAGGATTATTGCTGCAGGCACTCCCGCCGAACTTAAAGAGCTTATGGATGACCATATCTTATCTCTTAAGAGTTCCCGGGTCCGCCTCATTCAACATTATCTCCGGGAAGTTATGCCGGATATGCGCGTCAATGTTTTTGGAGACTCTCTCCACTTGAACTGCACAGATCCGAAAGAGACCGAGCAGCACGTTGCTATGCTGCTTAACCGGCGGGGGCTGACCTACAGTCGTTTTCAGGAGATTCCCCCAAGTCTTGAAGATGTTTTTGTGGGGTTGCTTGGAGACGATCGAAAGGGCACCTTGCAGGAAAGTGAATCACAGCCGGCTGTGCAATTGACTATTGGGAAAGAACAACCGCCAGCTACCGCGGTGGATGTCAGCCATTTAACCCGTCGATTTGGTAACTTTACAGCAGTCAATGATGTCAGCTTCCAGGTTCCGGCAGGGCAGATTTTCGGTTTTCTTGGCCCGAACGGCGCCGGCAAAAGTACGACTATTCGTATGCTCTGCGGACTCCTGAGCCCCAGCGATGGCGGGGGCAGGGTGGCCGGTTTTGATATCAGCAGGCAGACGGAGAAAATCAAACAGCATATTGGTTATATGAGCCAGAAGTTCTCACTGTATGAGGATCTAACCGTAGAAGAGAATATCGATTTTTATGGCGGGATCTACGGTCTTAGCGGAAGCAGGCTCCAAGAGAAAAAAGAGTGGGCCCTGCACATGTCGGCTCTAGCTCATCACCGGAAAAGCTTGACCGCAATCCTCAGTGTCGGCTGGAAACAGCGGCTTGCCTTAGCCTGTGCAATCCTTCATGAACCTCCCATCATCTTTCTCGATGAACCCACAAGCGGTGTTGATCCCGTAAGCCGTAGACGGTTCTGGGATCTGATCTACACCATGGCCGATAGAGGAATCACTGTTTTTGTCACTACACATTATATGGAGGAAGCCGAATACTGCGATCGGTTATGTCTCATCTATCGGGGTGAGATTATTGCCATGGGATCACCTGAAGAATTAAAAGATCACCAGCAGGAGGATATTCTTGATCTTCGCTGTTACGCGCCGCAAAATCAAGTTGATAAACTTCTGGAATTGCCGGAGATCCGTGATGTTTCCCTGTTTGGTGCCGGCCTACATATTGTCACGACGGATACAGTGGCAGCGACAGCGGCAATCACAGAAACTCTCGCTGACCAGGATATTCGCATCGATTCTCTACAGCCCATAGCACCGAGCATGGAAGATGTATTTATTTCACTGATTGAGGAAGTAGATCGCAACAGGGAAGTGGGAAAAAAAGAAGAGGGTGACCCATGAAGTTGCGGCGTTTATGGGCTATTTCCCGGAAGGAAGGTCTCCATATTATCAGGGATTGGCGCAGTCTCGTTCTGGCCCTGGTCATTCCGCTGATTCTGGTTCTGCTCTACGGTTACGCTCTCACCCTTGATTTGCGTGACGTTCCCACCATGGTCTGGGATCAGTCCCGTTCGGCGGAAAGCAGGGAACTGCTGAGTCTTTTCCAGGGTTCACCCTATTTTTCACTTATCGATTTCCCTGACAATTACCGGGATTTGCAAACCGGACTTGATCGAGGTCGGGCCATGGTAGCCCTGATAATACCTGCAGACTTTAGTTCCAGGGTTAAAAACGGGAAACCTGTGCAGATTCAGGTCATTACCGATGGCAGTGATGCCAATACCTCACGACTGGCGACAACATATGTGACAGCTATCAGCGGAATTTACGGACATGGGGTCAGCTTGGAAAAAGTGCGGCGTAATGGCAGGGAGCCGATAAAGCCTGTGGTGGATCTGGTCATCCGGGTCTGGTACAACTCGGATCTGCGCAGCCAGAACGTTCTGATTCCGGGTATAATTGCTCTCGTTATGATCGTGGTCGCCGCTATGCTCACCAGCGTCACTGTGGCCCGGGAATGGGAAACCGGCACCATGGAACAGCTTATCAGCACACCCCTGCACCGTTCAGAGCTCATATTCGGCAAGGTGATCCCCTATTTTGTCATTGGCATGACGGACGTCCTGATAGCGGTAGTCATAGGAAAGACGATCTTTCATGTCCCTATTGTCGGTAACAGCGGGCTGCTTTTTGGATTTTCCGCCCTTTTTCTGAGCGGCGCTCTCTTCTTCGGTATGACACTCAGCATTGTCATGAAATCCCAGGTTCTCGCGAGTCAGACATCCATAATGGCCGGGTTTCTGCCAACCCTGATTTTAAGCGGTTTTGTTTTCGCCATAGAGAACATGCCTCTACCCCTGCAGTTTTTGACCTATATTGTTCCGGCTCGCTATTTCATTACTATCCTCCGGGGCATTTATTTAAAAGGCATCGGTATCGAGATCCTCTGGATAGAAGGATTGATGCTTGGAATTTACACGCTCATTATGGTCTTTCTCGCCCACCGTAAGCTTAAATTTAAACTGGAATAGCCGATGCTGCAACGAATTCAGAGAATGCTCATCAAGGAATTCCTGCAGATGCTGCGTGATCCCCGCATGCGTGTGGTGGTCTTCGGCGTGCCGGTCATCCAGATGACAATTATGGCGTTTGCGCTGACAACTGATGTGACCAACATTCGTACCGCTGTTTTCGATCTGGATAGGAGTTCTGCTTCCCGCCGACTTTTAAGCGATTTTACCGGTGGAGGTTATTTCCGTATCTGTGCATATCTTAATTCGGAAAAAGAGATTGCGGATCTGCTTGATCGCTCCGGTGTCCGGGCAGTTCTTAGTATTCCCACAGGGTTTGCAAACGATATAGCAAAAGGCCGCACTGCAAAGGTGCAATTGATTACCGACGGCACCGATGCTAACAGCACCGCCATCGCCCTTGGTTATGCCACCAGTATCGTCAATGATTTTGCGGATGAGCAAATGGAGCAGCGAAGCCGGATAAATGGATTTTTTACTAAACCTGTGCAGGTGGAAGCCGTTACGCGGGCCTGGTTTAACTCAAATATGGAGAGCAAATATTATTATGTCCCATCCCTGATCGCCACTATGCTCTATATCTTCAGCCTGCTGCTCACCAGTATCGGGATCGTTCGGGAGAAAGAGATCGGTACCATTGAGCAGGTGATGGTGACGCCTATACGCCGGCTCGAATTTATTCTTGGAAAGACTTTGCCCTATATGATTACCGGCTATATTTCCATGACCATTATGCTGCTCGTCGCTTTTGTTATTTTCCAGGTTCACGTTCAAGGCAGTCTGTCATTACTCTATCTGCTGACAGGTATCTATCTCTGCGGCAACATGGGGATAGCCCTGCTGGTCAGTGCCAGTGCTGTCACCCAGCAGCAGGCCCTTCTTACCAGTTTCCTGATTCTTATGCCCAGTGTTATGCTCAGTGGCTTTATGTTCCCTGTAAAAAATATGCCGGAAGTGGTGCAGTGGTTTACCTTTCTCAATCCCATGCGCTGGTATCTGGAGATACTCAGGGGGATTGTCCTTAAGAATGTCGGCATGCAGGATCTCTGGCCTGCTGTCGCCGCGCAGTCCGCCCTGACCGTCATTTTTATCGCTGGGGCAGCCAGTCGCTTCAGGAAAACCCTGTCGTAAGTTGAAGTACTCTTTTCAGGTATATTACCTTATCTATATATGAAAGTCATGTCGCTTCCTGGACGGGGAGGGATTTGGAGGAGTGTTGACACAACAGGTAAGCGAGCCTGCGAGATTCCGATCCACAGCCTGCGAGGACGTTTGGCGACACTCCTTCAAATCCCGGTTACATCACTTTCATGCTTCGTTGTGAGATTCATTTCATGGGTGTTAGCTGGTAAACCGGTCGTGGTCCCTGCTCGAGATAGTAGGGCATCATCTGCGCCGCCAGGTTGGAGAGGTTTTGCTGACGGTTTGCAGGTGCCGGATGGGTGGAGAGGAATTGCGGAGGAGTTTTGCCTCCAACCTTACCCATTTTCTGCCAGAGCGTAGCAGCCGCCCTAGGATCATAACCCGCTCTTGCAGCAATTTCGATTCCCATGACATCCGCTTCTGTTTCCGAAGTTCTGCTGTTTGGCAGGGTGATTGCCAATGCCGCCGCGGCAACACTGCCGCCAAGAATGGCCCCCCTGTGGTCGCTGTCTCGTGAGGCAATCGCAAGTCCCATTATACCAAGCTGAGAAGCCATGGCCACAGACATCCTTTCGGCCGTATGGTTGGCCAGGGCGTGGGAAATTTCATGGCCCATGACCTGGGCAACCTCATCGTCGGTTGCCTGAATTTTGTTAAGCAATCCTGTATAAATTGCCATCTTGCCGCCGGCCATGCACCAGGCATTGACCATTTCCGGGTCATCAATGACTTTTACACTCCACTCCCAGTCTTTTGTATGGGGATAGAGGCGGATGGCCTGGGCTACCAGTCGACCTGTGATGTACCGGATTCGAGCTGAGATAGCAGGATCGGAATCAACCTGTCCTTTTTGCTGCAATGGACGAAGGGTCTGTACATAGGCTTCCCTGGATGCGGAGATTGCATGTTCAGGGGAGACGAGCATGAGCTGGTGACGGCCGGTAGGGCTGGTGGCGCAGGCCGAAATTGTCACCAGAAGCAGGAGGATAAGTAGTTTTTTTATCATAGCAGGTGAAATAGTAACAATTTAATCGTTTCTGACAAGTGAAATATAAAGTAAGCTTTCTTTCGGAGCCAGAGGAGGATGTGGTTAACAGTTTTCTCAATCGCACAAAGTCGATGAACTCGTAAAAAGGTCATTC
>DEIL01000126.1:0-24881 GCA_002352445.1 Desulfobulbaceae bacterium UBA2775 | reverse complement strand
ACCTGCAACGAAGGAGATCGGACTTTTTACGACGCCATCAAAGTTGACAACAATGCATGACCTGAATATAGAAAAATATAGAACAATCTGGCTAAATCAGCTGCTTGTCGAGTATCAAGAAATTTGCTGGAGCTACGGCTTGGAGTTGTCCCCGCCTGTATTTGAGATTTCTAATTCAAGAAAAGAGGTCGGCTCATACCATCCGTCAACCAGAACGCTGCGATTGAGCCGATATCTGATTGAGGAAAATACTTGGGCGGTAACCCTGCAGGTATTAAAGCATGAGATGGCCCATCAGCTCTGTGCAGAACAGTTTGGAGGCAGGGAAAAAGGGCATGGTGCTGATTTCCAGAGAGGATGCCGACTTCTTGGAGTTGAACCGGAATTTTGCCGGGCACAATCCTCTCTGCCTGAATTGCAGAAAGAGCTGGATAGAGGGTCAGATTTATCGGAGGTGGGGCGGAAGTTTATCAGTAAAGTTGAAAAACTGTTCGCCCTTGCCGGGTCGCCAAATGAACATGAAGCGACGCTGGCAATGCAGAAAGCCAATGGACTCATAGAAAAATATAACCTCAGCTTCCTTGAAGCAGGTGAGAAGCGGGATTTCGGCTATATCGTCATCAATAGAAAGAGAAAGCGGATTGAGAGCTACCAGCGGCATATCTGTCGAATTCTGCAGGATTTCTTTTTTGTCAGGGTGGTTATGTCATTCATGTACGACCCGATAACCGATCAGAGTCACAAAATAATCGAACTCCTTGGAACCAGGGAGAATGTGACTATTGGTGAATACTGTTATTTTTTTCTAGAAAATAAACTGGTTTCCCTCTGGAGTCATAACCGTCATAAATTTAAAGGAAATAGCAGAACTGAAAAAAACAGCTATTTCCTCGGATTGCTTACCGGTTTTTACCATAAGCTGGAACAACAGAAAGATAAGGTGATAGAGACAAATGTAGTGGCAGCTGTAGAAAACAAGGCTCTGGTGGTAGCGGAGAGAGAACTGGACGGTTATGTCAGCAGCAGGTTTCCCCGGCTGCAAAAAGTGTCAAGAAAAACGGCGAAGGTTTACAGCAATACTTATAACGATGGTGTGGCTACAGGAAAGACCATTACCCTTGCAAAAGGGGTCGCTGCGGAATCAGTTCAAAGCGGCAGATTCTTATCAGAAAGGATATAGAGTGGAAAAGGAAGTTATTGATAATTTAGGAAAGTGTTTACGAGCAGACATTCCAGTGGCTCTTGTGACGGTTATTGACAATGGTGATTCTTGCCGCGGGCAGAGTGGGGCCATGATGGTTATATGGGGAGAATCAGAGAGTTACGGCAGCGTTGGCGGTGGCAGCCTTGAATTTTGGGCAATGGCTGAGGCAAGACAATGTCTGGCAGCTGGTTTGAGCCGGGAAGTGAGTTTTATTCCTGAAACAGAAGGTGAACTCGTGAGTTCCTGTGGCGGAACGACACGGCTGTTTATCCGTGTTTTTTATAGCGGGCCACGACTGATTATTGTCGGCAGTGGTCATGTGGGACTGGAGTTGTACCATCTCGCCCTGCTGCAGGGTTTCAGTGTTGTGGTGATAGATGACAGAGAGGATTTTATTGACCATTCCAGGTTTCCTGAAGCGGAAACATTACTTGCCGATGATTTTGACAAGGTTTTAACCGATTATCTCATCACTAAAGATTGCTATATAACAATCGCCACCCGAACACATGAAACGGACGAACAGGCTCTTGAAGCTGTCATCGGGTCCGAGGCAGGGTATATTGGTATGATAGGGAGCTCGCGTAAGATAAAAGAAATATACAGGCACCTTCTCGATCGGGGTGTGTTACGGGAAAAATTAGACGCAGTATATGCGCCGATGGGACTCAATATAGCCAAGGTAAAACCAAAAGAGATCGCATTGAGTATCATGGGTGAAATTCTTCTGGTGAAAAATGGTGGTTCTACCGAGCATATGCGGACGGTGAAAAATATCAGCTACTAAGTGCAGTAATGGACAATTAATCCTGATAAAATATCTATCATCGGCTGTAATCTGTCCAGGGCAATAAATTCATCCGGCTGATGTGCCTGGTCAATATCGCCAGGGCCAAGGATTATAGTTTCCAGACCCAAGGCCTGCAAATAAGGAGCTTCGGTTCCGTAGGCCACTGCCCGGGCAGCATGCTGAGTTAGTTTTTCCGTAATTTTAACGATATCTGCATCTGCCGGGGTTTCCATTGCTGGAATACCCTCAAACAACCGCTCAAATTCTATTTCCAGGCCGCTGTTGTATAAACTCTTCCGTACCCGCTGGTGCAGTGTGAATCTGAGTTCATTTAAATCCATACCCGGCAATGGACGCAGATCAATATCCAACTGACAATCTGCACAGATACGGTTGGGACTGTCGCCGCCTTGAATATGGCCCAGATTCAGTGTTGGTACCGGGATCTGAAATGCCGGATTAGTGTGCTCGTCCTGTAACTGCTCCCGCCACCGTAATAATTCGCCCATAACCCGATACATGCCTTCCAGTGCGCTGTTACCCAGATCAGGGTTACTCGAATGTCCGGATTGGCCGTGCAGATGGATAGCCTCCATCAAAATTCCCTTGTGCATCCTGATCGGTTTTAATCCGGTTGGTTCCCCTATCAGGGCATAGTCTGCTTTAGGTTTTTCTGATAATGCCCTGGCTCCAGCCATATTACTCTCTTCATTGGCAGTTGCAAGGATTGTCAGCGGACGTTTCAGGTCAATGTTTTCGATGATAAGTTGTTCAACAGCAGTCAATGTCAAAGCAAAAAATGCTTTCATATCGCTGGTTCCCAACCCGTATAAACGATTATGCTGTTCTGTGAGTTTAAACGGATCAAACTGCCAGCTGTTTAGATCATAGGGCACGGTATCAGTGTGACCGGCCAACAGCAGACCGTTATCACCACTTCCCAGGGTTGCCATTAAATTAAATTTACCCTGATGATTGGGAACCTCAATAATTTCGCATTCAAAACCGAGTCCACTGCACCATGTTGCAAGGAGGTCAATTATGGACTTATTACTTTGATCGTATTTTGGATTATTACAACTGATAGAAGGAATAGCAATCAGTTGACCGATCATCTCGAGAGTTGATGGAAGTTTCATTTTTTTATCCGCCAAGGTAGAGTTGTCTGACTTCATCACTTTCAAGGAGTTCCTGCCCGGTTCCCGTGAGACGGTTTTTCCCGAGTTCCAGTACATACCCTCTGTGACTGATGGATAGTCCTTTTCTTGCATTTTGCTCTACCAGGAGTACGGAAGAACCACTTTTGCCAATCTCAACAATCTGATCAAAAATCATGTCGACTATTATAGGAGCAAGGCCGAGGGAAGGTTCATCAAGAAGAACAAGATCGGGTTTCAGGAGTATTGAGCGGCTTAAGGCAAGGATCTGCCGTTCGCCGCCTGATAACTCCCTGGCGAAGGAGTTACGTTTTTTAAGAAGAACAGGATATTTTTCAAGAACTTTCCTGATATTACGATTCAGGTCATGTTTGTCCTCAAGCAGGGTTCCAGATATCTCCAGATTCTCGACAATGGTAAGGTTTGGGAAAATATTCATACCCTGAGGTATGAATACAAGTCCTTTTGCACCCCTCCGGGCAATACTCATGGTGGAAATATTCTCTCCCTTGAAAGTAATAGTTCCCCGGGAAGGGATAAGCTGTCCGGCGATTGTTCGTAGCACCGTAGACTTACCGGCACCGTTGGGGCCGATTATACAGATGATTTCGCCACTTTCTACATGAAGGGTTATATCGCTCAGCACCGGAGCCTGGCCATACCCTGCTGTTATGTCTTCAAGCGTCAGCAGCATCTGCCATCCTCCCAAGGTACGCCTCAATTACCCTTGAGTTGTTCTGCACCTCACTTGGAGTGCCAGAAAAAATTAGACTCCCTGAATCCATAACAAAGATTTTGTCACAGAGTTCAGTAACAAGAGGCATATTATGCTCAATAAGGAAAATTTTTATCGACTGGTCTCGCAGGTTCTCCAGGATCGTAACAAGGTGACGGATCAGGGTCGGATTGATACCTGCTGTAGGCTCATCCAGAATTATAAGTTTTGGATCGGCCATTAATACCCTGCCAATTTCAAGGAGCTTTTGCTGGCCGTAGCTTAAATCTCCGGCAGGGCTGTCTTTAAGTTTCAATAATCCAAGTGTTTCAAGGATTGACTCCGCTTTCTCACAATTCTGTGTCTCCTGTAGAGCAACCTTTGAAGGTTGAAAAAACAGGGGTAAAAGATTTTCACCTAGCTGGTTGGGTGCGGCAGTAATCAGATTGTCCAGGGAAGAAAGAAAGGGTAAAACTCTGGTCTGCTGGAAGGTTCGAACAATTCCTTTCCGGCTGATAATATGGGGAGGGAGTCCATTGATTCTCTGGTCAAGGAAGTGGATATTTCCCGTGTCAAGCTTGTAAAATCCGGTAATAAGATGAAAGAGAGTAGTTTTGCCGCTGCCATTGGGCCCGATAAGACCCGAAATGCCAGTATCTCCAAGGTTGAATGAGACATCGTTCACGGCGATAAGAGCACCAAAGCTCTTTGAAACATTTTCTATTTTAAGCATTGGTTGTGGCGAATTTTCTTGATTCCGAGATAAGACCCTGGGGACGTTTAAGCATCATTATAACGAGAATGAAACCATATACCATACCCTGGAGAGGTGCGACAAATCGTACATACTCAGAAGGGATGGGGATAAATCGAATGAATTCGGCGAAAAAAATGATGACAAATGCACCGACAACAGGTCCAGGATGTGTTCCTTTACCACCTAGAACGACACAGAGAAGCACCAGGATAGTCTCTTGCAGGGTGAAATCTGCTGGACTGATATATGTTATGTAGTGGGCCCATATCACGCCGGCGAGGCCGGCGAGAACAGATCCAACAACTATTGCTTTAGTTTTGATAAGAGATGTGTTTTTTCCTAGAGCCTGGGCAACAAATTCATCTTCTCTAATAACTTTGAGACTCCTGCCGTACGGGGAGTTTGTTATTCTGCGGAGCAAAATAAAGGTTATAGTGGCAGCAAAAAATGTAACAGCTAAAAACAGTGGGAGGCTTGAAATTCCTGAGCCGATCCAGTCAGGTCTGGGAATGTTCGGCAACCCCATCGGGCCCCTTGTGATATCACGTTCATTTAAAAAAATGAGATGGATCATTTCAGCAAAGACAAGGGTGGCAATGCCGAAGTAGTCTCCAGAGAGACGAAGTGTGGGGATGGCCAGGAGGGCTCCTGCAATACCTGCAAGTGTGATGGCACCAACCACTGCCAGGGGGATTGGCACACCGTTCAGGCTCAGCAGGGCTGAAGTATAGGCTCCGATACCGAAAAAAGCAATATGACCAAAATTATATAATCCTGTAAACCCGAGCTCCAGGTTTAAAGACTGGGCAAATATTGAATAGATGAGGCAAATTATAAGGATATGATAAAAATAATCCATAATCAGCGTACCCCTCCGGCTATACCAAAAAAGCCTCGGGGTTTGAAGAGAAGGAGAAGAAAAATCAGTCCATAGGAGATAAAATCTTTATAATCAGGTGAGATAAAAGCTACACTTATATTTTCTGCAATACCGATGAAAAGTCCCCCAATCAGGGCGCCCCATACATTGCCCGCTCCTCCCAGGAGAACTGCGGCAAAAGCTTTTATCAGGCTGTTCATGCCCATCATGGGGTCAAGACTGGTATCGAGAGCTAGAAGTATACCGCCTGTCCCTGCAAAAACCGAGGCAAGCACCCAGATCGTCCAGGTTACTTTTGTCATATTGATTCCCATGATGGCGGAAAGTTCAATATTGTCTGACACAGCTCGCAATGATTTTCCCAGCAGGGTACATGTTAAAAGAAAATATAAAATAGAAAAGAAAAGCAGGGCTGAGAGCACCATAAGGATCTGGATCTTGGTGATGTAAATGCCGCTCAAGAGAATTCCCGTGGACAGGGGGAGGTCAAAGGTCTGCAGGTCTGATCCCCAGCAAAGTCGTATACCATTCCTCAGCATATAGGAAAGCCCTATGGATGCGATAAGGATGGCGATTGGATTGCTCTGGCGTAAAGGGCGGTAAACAAATCTGTCCTGGGCAAGACCAATTCCCACGGTGATAAGAAGAGCAGGTACTACAGAAATATAGACGGGAAGCGAAAATGGGGATGAGGAGAACATCCAGGTAAGATATGCTCCCCAGGTGATAAGTTCCCCATGGGAAAAATTGATAAATTTAAATACCCCGTATACCATGGCAAGTCCCACGGCAAACATGGCATAAATTGATCCCGCAATAATCCCGTTTACAAGCAGCTGGGCGTAATAGCTTGTCATAATTGAAATAATATCGTGAAGGTACTTATCCAGGTATTTTAAAAATCCCGATTTTTCGGGTTAGGCTGTTAGGCTCTAAGGAGGAATGAATAGTTTGCTTTTCCTAAAAGACTAACAGCCTAAATGCCTACAGCCTATCTACCTGCAAGCACTTTACTTGTAGTCTGTGATGCTGCCATCTTTGATCGTCCACCTACCATAAGATGCATTGACATCACCGCTTTCGTCAAAGGATTTATCCCCGGTGGTACCGATATATCCCTGGCTTACCTTTATTAACGCAGCCCTGATATCATCACTACTGTCTGAGGCTGCAGATTCCAGTGCCAGCGCCGTCAGTTTTACCATGTCATAGTTGTATTCACCAAATACCGGAGTTTTCTTGCCCGGGTACTTTTTCTCCCATCCTGCCTTAAAGGTTTTGTACTGGGGAGTCTCCTGGGAGAATGTGGGGTAGGTGCCGATTACGCCTTCACTTGCTTTGCCGGCTAGATCGATCAGCTTGGGTGACTTGGAGGCGGATCCCATGAGCCATTGAACATTGAGACCTGTTTCATAGGCCTGTTTCAATATAGTGGCACCCTCTTTAATATAGGTGAGATTGACGATAGCTTTCGGGTTATGACGTTTCATTCTGAGAATTTCGCTTCGGTAATCTGTTTTTCCTTCTCCATGGGGAAGTTCATCAATTATTTTTCCACCTGAAGCTGTAAACTCAGCTTTAAAAACCTCTGCGAGTCCCACTCCCCAGTCGTTGTTAACATATGTCAGCACAACTTCCTTATATCCCAGAGAACTGGTAAGCTCTGCCACCCCAACACCCTGAAGAAGGTCTGATGGGAAAACCCTGAATACATAGGAGCCGCATTTAGTAATAGCTGCTGCAGCACTTTCAGCAGCCAGGAGGATGGTCTTGTTATCCTGGGCAATGGGACATACAGCAAGGAAATTTGAACTTGAAGCAGGACCAAAGATAAGGGGAAGTTTATCTATGGTTATAAGTTTTCTGAGAGCGGACACAGAGCCTTTCGAGGTGGAATTGTTATCTTCAAATACTATTTTTAGATTGTTTCCTTTGATGCCTCCGGCTGCATTAATTTCATCTGCAGCGAGAAGCATGGCCTGCTGAAATCCTTCACCATACACGGCAAGTTTCCCGGTAAGCGGGGTGACGGAGCCTACAGAAATCTCCTCTGCCATGACGGAGCCGGTTGAGATTAAAAACAGAACAGTGATACTGCTAAAGATAAATTTTTTCATATTTTTCTCCTTTTTTATTTTTATCTGTTATACGGAAAACAATTTGATTACTCAGGACGAAATTATCTCCTCTTCTACCATCCTGTCAATGAAGTCGAGGACGAATAGGCGTTGGCTGTTGCTGGCATGAGCTATGCATGTACAATGAAGATTAGTCTGACTGCGAACAAGAAGTTCAAACTTGACCGACTGGTCGTTAACTTCTACCCCCAGATAAAACGGGCCATGGTCTTCGTGGCCCAGTTGAGCTTCAGAGAGAAGATCCGGGGGCAGCTCAAGCCAGTATAGGCCGACCATCGCCCCCTGCTTGATGGAACGTTTGAGGTAGGAGTCTATATTGTCCCGTTCCATCGGGGAGAGTTCATCAATAACTATTTGTCTCATATCTTTTTCCAACCTATTTGTTAAGGATAATGAACTCGTAAAAACCCTAAATATTGGATGACTATGTAAAAAACGTCATATGTCAAGCCAGGTCATATCCTTGTTAAGATTTTCATATCCATCTTCACGGACAACTACCATATTCTCCAGCCTGATTCCTCCCCATCCCGGTATATAGACACCCGGCTCCACTGTGACAATCATCCCGGCCCGCAGTTTTTTACTGGAAAGAGGGGAGAGACGCGGCTCTTCATGAACAGCCAGACCTACACCGTGGCCAAGACCATGACCGAAATTTGAACCATAGCCCGCATCATCAATTATTTTTCTAGCCTTTTTGTCCACATTCCTGCCAACAATTCCGGCACGAATCGAATTCATCCCGGCAAGTTGGGCCTTGCGGACCAGTCTGTGTAATTTGATATACTTCTTGCTCGCTTTGCCCGGGACGAAATTTCTGGTCATATCTGAGCAATATCCCTGAAGGACAAGGCCCATATCAATGGTAAGGCATTTATTCAGTTTTATATGGCTGTTGCCAGGTACGGCATGGGGCAGGGCACCGTTCTTCCCGGTAGCAATTATTGAATCAAAACTGGCTGATTCAGCTCCTTTTCTGCGCATAAGCGATTCAATGGCAAGGGCGACCTCGATTTCATTTTGTGTCTTTGATATGGTGGGGAAAATTTCCTGGAAGACCTCTTCGTTTAGTCGGACGGAGGCCCGGATGAGGGCAATTTCATCCTCATCCTTGATAATACGCATTCGTTCAATCAGATCAACAGTCGGGACAAGCTTGATGCCTTTCTTTCCCAGGCTGACTTTCATTTTCTCGGCAACAGAGTGGAGAGTATAATGACTCTCAAAACCCATATTTTTCACCTTGAGATCCGGTAATAACTTACTGAGCAGTTTCAATACCCCTTTTCTATAGATTAAAACCGTTGCCCATGGGACATCTTTTTCCGCCTGAAGTTGGTATCGAAAATCAGTGAGAAGATAGATTGGCCCGGAAGAGGGGATAATGAGTACTCCTGAGGTCTCTCCTATTCCATGGTCGCCGCCTCGGTAACCACTCAAGTACCGTCTGTTCTCGGGCTGACTCACCAGGAGGGCATCTACTTTCTTGCGTCTCAGCTTTGCCTGGAGTTTTTTTACTCGTTTTGAATAATTCATTTTTATCTGTAGAGGTAATTGTCAGTTATTTTCAAGGGCAGAGGCGATTGAGGATCATCTCCTTTCGTTCAGTCATGGCATCGTTGTACTGGTTGTTGAGGCTGGTCAGCATTTTCGACAACTCCTCCCTGTATTGGGGGTGCATAGTCGGGTTTATCGTACCCTGTTCAGTTTGTCCGCTTGCCGTCTGCTGCTGTTCAATTTGGGCCCGAAGTGCATCCTCTAGCTGCTGGATCGACTGTTCTTTGTGCTGGCCGTACTGCTCAAGTATCTGCTGGAGTTCTCCGCAGATACTTGAGATCTCGCCGGAGTTTTGAGCCAGGGATAAGATACCCTTGATGGCAACGGCGGCCGATTGCTCCAGTTCTTCGTCTCGGGGGAGGACAATATTGCGCAGGAGGGTTTCGGCCATTCCCTTTCTGATTGGCAGCTGGTTCTCAGCGGGCTGATTAAGGAGTTCCTTGTGCAGGTCAGTGATTTTCTCATTGAGAAAATCCGCACCAATTCGCATACCTGTTTTAATCAGGTTGTCATCATCGGTTACTGAAGGTGCCCCTTCTGCCATCTTGGCAGCACGCTCCAGAACCATCTCCATTGTACTTTTTATTTCTGCCATAATTTTTAATCCGTGGTTTGTTCAAAATGAAATCTACAGGGAAAATCGAAGGGTCCAGAAAGAACATAATGCATTTAAGGGCATCTTTGATTTTCTAAGTAACAGTTTTGTAACGGTTGCATTGCCATTGGTCTTCCACCAACATTGATATACCAAGGGGGATAGAATAATGAAAGGATTTTGAGCAGGAAGTCATCCAGTCCAGACGCAATTAGAGCCAATCGATTTCAATTCACCTAACATCTTCCTGTAAAGGTTATAACCAAAATAATCAAAACTTATCTCTTTTGCTGATGGTTACTCTTGTCAGTGAACAATCATAGGAGATATGTTGACTTTGAGATCTGAGTTTCAGCAGTAATATCCGTATGAGGTGAAAGCCAATCTCATTGAGATTCATTTTGCCTGTCTTAAGCTTCTTCCTCAATCTTGATACGAAAATATACCATAATTTTGGTTTTATTTTTGTTACGCAGACTCTGTAACCATCAATAATTTAGAATGCTCCATTTGCAGCTGGTTTTCTGGAAATAAATTTGAATTATAATAAGCGGCAGAATACTCCTTTTAGGGCAAGTTTATCGGACATGATCAAATTGGAACTTCACAGGAAAAAGGTAAACTTAAGATGCCCAACAGATATATAGCATTGCCAATGGGTATAAAAATGCTGTAAAATCTTGAGATCCTCAAGAAGAATAAGATAGAAGAATTCAAAAATCGATTTCAAGACCGAACTTACATTCCGAAGTCAATTCAATGATCGAAACATATACTTTAGTTGTTATTGCAGGAACTTTCTTACTCGCAGGAAGCGTCAAAGGTATAATCGGCCTTGGACTTCCAACTGTCAGTTTAGGGCTATTAGCCGCAGTTTTAGATTTAACAACTGCTATGGCGTTGCTTCTTATCCCTTCCTTTGTTACCAACGTCTGGCAGGCTGCATTTGGTGGTAACACCAAAGACATACTCAAGCGAATTTGGCCTTTTTTGTGTTTAGCAACAGTTACAATTTGGTTTGGGGCAACCGCTTTAAACACTGTTAATCCATTTCACCTATCAATTCTGCTCGGTTTGTTATTACTTGCTTACTCATCGCTCAACATTTTGGGATTCCGCCTTTCAATTTCTCCTAGACATGAGAAATGGAGCGGCTTAATCCTTGGAACCCTAAATGGAGTTTTTACAGGAATGACTGGTTCATTCGTTGTACCGGGTGTAATGTATCTACAAGCAATAGGACTCCCTCGAGATTTGCTTGTTCAAGCAATGGGTATGTTATTTGCCTTATCCACAATTGGGCTGGCCATAGCGCTTCAAAAGAACAACTTACTCACACCTGAGCTTGCGATTATTTCTGCTTCTGCTGTTGTTCCTGCGATAATAGGAATGGTGATTGGGCAGAAAGTGAGAAAATCGCTTTCTGAAACTAAATTTCGAAAGATTTTCTTTGTTTCAATTTTGATATTAGGTGCTTTTATAATTACGAAATCAGTACTCTCGCTCTACACATAGTTGCGAAACGTCTTCGGGGTTAGATTGCCGGGTCGAAGCTATGATAGAAGGCTTTTAGTACCTACCTTAGGTTCTTCCTGTGAATGTTAATTTAATCAAATCAAGGGAAATAACCAGAAATGGAGCATTGTAAATTATTTTCTGTTTCCAGAGAATCTCTAATTATGTAGCCATCTGTTTGTCCAGATCATATACTTCGAATAATGAGGTGGCACCGAAAACAGCGTGCATCTTTCCCACCAATTTGTCTACTCTATCAAAAGTGCGCTTAACCCCAATAACAGTTCGCACCTCCTGTCCACCATTCCCTGAGAATGCAGTGGCCAGACGAGACAGAGAACTCAGTTCAGTGGCTTCTTGAACAATGGTATCTTCTATAACCACTTTATTCTGGTAGGAGGCGACCGCAAGTAATCCCAGGAGGATACCGTAAAAAAAGCCGAATATAGAAAGGAAATTACCAAGAATCCCGTTGATTCCGGGCTGGCCGCGAAGAAAAAATCCAAGAATAGGGCGGATCAACACTATTCCTACCCAGGTGAACCCAACGAAGATAATGCAGGTCAGAAGTGTAATAAATCCGGGCGAAAGTTCATATAACCAGTTACTTATTTATAGTATCACTCCAGTTTGCAGAAATTCACCGGGTACTGCAGGTTGACTGCGGTGCAAGCAATGGCGTTTGAATGCCGGTGTAATGCAAAAACGGTATAAAAAAGGAGCATCTCTGCCCTGCAAAGACACTCCTTCAGGGCTGCTTCTACCAGTTGTCTACTCTTCTAGTTTTTTGAAGGTGGAGCCGTCAAGGGAAAGATCAGCCATCAGCCCTGCCTCACTGAAGATGAAGGCACTGATCGGGTCTTTTATCGTTTTGGTATTGAAGGCACCGGAGGCACCTTTTTTGGCCACCGCAACTGTGAAGTTTCCACCGACCTGCCAGTTGCGTTTCCCTTCACGAAACTTGGCCAGGGCATCGGCTGTATTAAAAGTCAGTAATAAGGAGTGGGATTCAACTCCCGCCAGGAGACCAGCTTTGAGTGAGGAGGTTCGATAGTATTCTGTCGTCTTGCCATCAATCCTCATGGCGCATGTCCCTCCCTCTACACCAACAACGAAGCCGGCCTTTGCGACCTTCGGGCATATCAACACGCCCTGGGCATTCTCAACGAGTGGCCAGGCGCTGGGCTCGTCTCTTTTGAACTCGGCCAGCGCGTTGTTAACGTTGGTTTCGACCTGATCCTGCTTGGCCATATCTTTTGCCGGCGAGGCGCAACCACTGAGGGTAGCAATAAAAGCGGCACCGACAATAAAAGAGGATAAAGAGAGAGTTTGCTTAAGTGTCATCATTTTAGTTCTCCTGTCTTTTGAAAAGTTTATGCTGTTATGAATCAAGTCGACAATAGTCCACAAGATCATCCTAATGCATCATTTCGCTCAATGAAAATGATTATCGTTAATATAATCATTTTCATTGAACGTCAAGATATATCATATAATTTTACTATAAAATATTGTCTACCTCTTTTAAGTATAAACTTGTCAAAGATTGTATTTATAACTAAGGGTTATCAAAACAATAGCTCTTAGTTATTTAGGTTAAATAATTTTAAGATAACAGTGATTATTCTCGTGATTTTAAAATAAATTGGTTATTGTTTTAATCTTGATAATCCTGATCATCTGGATATAGTTATTGAAAAACACTTCGTTCCCAGGCTAACTATCTGAAACATAAATTTAACCAACTATCTATCTTATGAACCCTGGATTTATTATCCCCATACTGTTTATAACTATTATTTTTTCTGCCTGGGCTATCGGCACGTACAATAAGTTTATCAAATATAACAACAGGATCGAAGAGGCCTTGAACCGCATTGATGTTGCCCTGAAGCGCCGTGCCAACCTGATTCCCAACCTTGTCCGTGTCGTCAAGGGCTACAGCGCTCATGAGGGTAAGATTTATGGGGATAAAACTGAGCAGTTAGGCATGTTGTCTCAACCTGAACGGCTGGAACAGGAACGACAGATTTCAAAAAATCTTCGCGGGCTTCTGGCTGTTGCCGAGGCCTATCCCGACCTGAAGGCCAGTGCTAACTTTCTTGATCTGCAAAACAACCTTGACGAAATTGAGCAGGATGTTCAGCGGGCCAGGAACTATCACAATGACTATATTGCCAGACTCAATACCGCTGTTGAATCCTTCCCTGCCTCTTTCATCGCCCGAAAGTATCACTTTGAAAAGCAGGATTACCTGGCATTGGAGCTGGCTACCGAACGGGGGATGCCGGATATCTCATTTTCCCAGGGCCAAGACAAAGAAGACAAAAAAGCGTGAAAATAAAACTGGAAGGATTTAAGTGACGATTAAAACGGATTTTACCGATGAAGAATGGACGCAACTGCTCCAGGCCCCCGGGGCTGCGGGCATTTATATTATGATGGCTGATCCAAGCTTCGTGGTTGGCAGTATGAAGGAGGCATTTGCCGTATCCAGCGGTATTCTTGATAAAGAAAAGGGAAACAACAGCGAGCTCCTGACAGCCCTGCTTGCAGATTTTAAAGAGAAAGAAATGGCCAGACAAGCGCAGCTTAAATTTGAGAAAAAAGATCTCAATACGGTTAAACAGACAGCATCCGATGCCTTGAAGAAAGCTGCCCGGATTCCTGACACTAAGGCTACACCAGAGGAAACTGCAGAAATAGAAGGCTGGTTGTCTGATTTGAGTGTTAAGACTGCAAATGCAGCAAAAGAAGGTGGAGATTTCCCTCCTCCATCCCTTTTTGAAAGACCGGTTGGATACCAATACCGACCGCGTCGCATCGTATGATAGTCTCGGCTAATAGATGATAAGGGGCCTCGATCAGACCGTTGGGAAATCCATCCATTGTTGTGAAATTCAGTTCGCTCAGCTGGCCAAAAGCCCGGACGATAGGAACAGGCAGTTTTGGGGTGGCAATGGGGTAATCAAAAATATCCTTGCAAGTTACCTTTTTCTGTTTTGCCAGAGGATGGCTGGTTCGACAGACATAACAGGCTGAATGGCGGGGAAGATCCAGAATATTGAGTTCATCCGGATTCGTAACAAACCTGGTGTCACAGATAAGGATATCCAGCTCACCACTATTCAGGCCTTCCAGGAGAGCGGGCACCCATTCCACCTTTGTTCGTACGGTAAATCCAGAATAATCCGCCCCCAAACGTCCAAGAGTTCTTCCAAGCAGGACTTCAGCCGCCAGGGTCCAATACCTATACGGACTATACCGGTTTCAAGATCCGCCAGCATATCCATTTCCCGCTCCAGGCGCCGGGCGTCCCGCAGAATTGAGCTGCCAAGCCGCAGGGCATGTTTGCCAAAAGCAGTGGGGCTCACCTCCCGGGCAAAGTTGCGGTGGTTGTCCAGTGCTTCTATCTGCTGCAGGTGTCGGAGATCGAGTTTCATAAGTATATGTTACCAATTCAATAACCTATTGTCATTGGATTTTATTTTACAGGTGTGTTAATAGTAACCATTTCCACCTTTAAATTTGTGTCTATTTTTTATTACCAATCTCAATTGGAGGTTATTGTCTAATGAAATTTGCATCACTTTGCAGTTGTGCAACACTTCTTGCGGGAGTTCTTTTCAGCAGTCCTGCAATGGCTACAGAGAGCGGCTCCGGGCACTATATGCCTGGAACAGTTGCAACCCTGATTGATCTTGCCCCGACAAAACCCGGTTGGGTGATAGAGCCGATCTACCTCCACTACGATGGAGACGCCGATGCATCTCAAAAGATTCCAGTGGCCGGTCTTGATACCCTGGGTATGAGTGCTGAGCTGGATGTTTTGCTGGCCGGTGGTCTCTATACTTTTGCCAAGCCGGTTTTTGGCGCCACTTACAGTGTCGGTGCCTATCTCCCCTTTGTGTGGATGAGTGTGGAGGCGGAGACCAAAGGTAATTTCGGACATAAATTGATTCAGGACGAGGAAAACGGTCTGGGAGATATGGCGATCATTCCGGCAATGATGGCATGGAAGGATGGGCCCTGGCAGTTCAATGCTGCCCTGTCGGTCTATGCACCGACAGGGGAGTACGAGCTTGGCAACCTGGCCAACCCCGGGCTTAATTACTGGAGCTTTGATCCCTTTGTCGGCGTATCCTACAACCATCCCACCCTCGGCTTTAACGCGGCCCTGCATGGCGGCGTTATCTTTAACACCGAGAATGATGATACTAACTACCAGAGCGGTTCAATGCTTCACTTAGACGGGAGCATCCAGCAGCTGCTGCCGGTGGGGCCGGGTTTTATCAGCATCGGGGCCGAGGGCTTCTATCTGGATCAGTTGAGTGCCGACAGCGGCCAGAGAAAAATTTTCGGTGATTTTAAGGGGCGCTCCGCCGGTATTGGGCCGGTACTTGGCTATGTGCTGCCGTTGGGCGACGAGACCCTGGTAACAGAACTCAGATGGCTGCCGGAGCTGGAAACAGAAAATCGGTTGAAAGGTGATTACATCTGGCTGAAGATTGTCTATCAGTTTTGATTCGGAACGGTTGACTCATATCGAATCATCCCCCAATAAAGAAGAACCTTGCAGAGGAAAATTAGACATGTACAAAAAATATGCCCATTCAATCGTTGCCTTGTCGGCTGTTCTTGTAATTCCGACAATGGTGGCAGCGCAGGAACTTGATTGAACCATCCTGCCCATTCCTGACCCTGTTCGTCCACCCATTACTGAAGTGGATGCACGCAAGGCGACGGCACCCAAACCTTTCAAGGTTGAAACGCCTGAAGGGGCACCCAATGTGGTGATTGTTCTCCTTGATGACCTTGGCATCTGAGGCCCGAGCACCTTTGGCGGACCTCTCAATATGCCCACCCTTGATAGCTTGGCTGAAGAAGGGTTGCGCTACAATAATTTTCACACCACCGCCCTCTGTTCACCAACGCGGACAGCGTTGAAAAGTGGCCGCAATCATCACACCGCTAATGCGGGTTCCATATCCGAGACCGCCACCGCTTTTCCAGGCAACACAGGCCAGGTGCCAAACAACGTGGCCTCCCTTGCTGAAATGCTCCGTTTAAACGGGTACAGCACCGCAGCATTCGGAAAGTGGCATGAGACTGCCGCTTGGGAGACCAGTGTTTCCGGCCCCTTTGTCCGCTGGCCGACCCAACAGGGATTTGACAAGTTTTATGGCTTTCTCGGCGGTGAAACAAATCAGTATGCGCCCATGCTCTATGATGGAACAGCACGAGTGGAGATCCCGGAAGATCCTGACTATCATTTCACCGAGGATATGACCGATAAGGCCATGTCCTGGATTCGCTTCCAGCAGACCATGACACCGGACAAACCTTTTTTTGTATATTATGCACCGGGTGCCGTCCATGCCCCACATCATGTAACACCTGAATGGGCAGAAAAGTATAAGGGGCAGTTTGATAAAGGCTGGGACAAAGTACGTATGGAGACCTTGGCACGTCAGATCAAACTCGGTATTGTCCCTGCAGGAACCAAACTCGATACAAAACCTGAAGCAATTAAGGATTGGGACAGTCTGTCTGCCAATGAGAAACGGTTATTTGCCCGTCAAGCTGAATTTTTTGCAGGATTTACCGAGCACACAGATAAAGAAGTTGGCCGTCTTGTTGATATGCTCAGTGAAATGGATGAGCTGGACAACACCCTGTTTATTTACATAGCCGGTGACAACGGCACCAGTGCTGAAGGCGGGATGAACGGCATGTTCAACGAGATGACCTATTTCAACGGCATCGAAGAAACCGTTGAGGATATGCTGTCACGTATCGACGAATGGGGTGGCCCAAATACTTTTCCTCATATGGCAGCAGGCTGGGCAGTGGCCTTTGATGCCCCGTTTATGTGGACCAAACAGGTGGCCTCCAACTTTGGCGGTACACGCAACGGAATGGTTATCCATTGGCCCAAAGGGATCAAATCAAAAAACGAGATCCGCAGTCAGTTTCACCATGTGATCGATGTAGCACCCACCGTGCTTGAAGCTGCAAAGCTTCCTGAACCAAAGTTTGTCAACGGTGTAAAGCAAACCCCCATCGAAGGGGTAAGCATGGCCTATACATATGAAGATGCAAAGGCCGAGGATCAACACATAACCCAATATTTTGAGATTATCGGCAACCGTGCCATCTACCATGACGGCTGGCTGGCCGGGACTGTACATAAAGCACCATGGGAACTGCAGCCACGCCGAGGCATTACCAACGATGAGGGCTGGGAACTCTATAACGTAAACGAGGACTTTAGTTTAAGTAACGATCTGGCTGCAGAAAACCCGAACAAACTGGCAGAGATGCAGGCACTCTTTCTGGAAGAGGCCCCCAAGTATAACGTACTGCCCATTGATGACAGGAGCATTGAGCGCTTCGATCCAATCCAGGCTGGGCGTCCGGATCTTATGGGCGACCGCACCTCCATTATTCTGTATGAGGGAATGGACGGAATGCTGGAGAATGTCTTTTTAAATGTGAAGAACCGTTCCAAAACCATCACCGCAGAGGTTACTATTCCGGAGGGTGGAGCCAATGGAGTAGTTCTTGCGCAAGGTGGACGATTTGGTGGCTGGGCACTCTATATGAAGGATGGCAAACCCGCCTATACCTATAATTGGCTTGGTCTGAAATTCAACACTGTCATGGCCCCCGATGCTTTGCCTGCCGGTAAGGCTACTATTAGCTTTGACTTTATCTATGATGGTGGTGGACCCGGTAAAGGTGGTATGGGAACTTTATCTGTTAATGGTAAGCAAGTCGCTGAAGGTCGTATCGACCAGACCCAGCCCAACATGTTTTCCCTGGACGAAACTGCTGATGTGGGCCTCGATGAAGCCACTCCGGTCGTTGCAGGAATCGGAGAGGGACGGGCGACGCATTTTACCGGGCAAATTGACAAGGTAACCCTGGAAGTCCGATAAGGACCAGCAGAATTAAAACCAATATATCGGTACTTTGAGAAAACCAAAGCGCCGATATATTCTCTAATTCTACAGATGATGTAAAATCAGGAACAGGCCCAAGTTTCTGTTCGAGATAAATTGATAACTGCCAATGGTAAGCTCCATTTTTTACAGGCAGAGAAAAATTTAAGGTTCTTCCTGTACATGTAATTAAGGAGTCACTCCCAAAACCTAGCAACATAAAAACCTTTTCTTAATCTTTAAAAACTCAATCCTGCTCAGAAATGCCTGACAATAAAAAAGTATTATATAGGGCAAGATGGTTCCAGATAAGGTTGCATATGATGATGCCTAAAAAAATTACCTGAAATGGAGCATTGCAAATTATTGATTGTTCAAGGGCAGGTCCGATATTTTCCGGAGAAATCAACAGCAGAGATATTAACCTTTGGGTACGAAATTGAAATGCAATGTTTCAAGGCCTGATCCTGATTTTCGGGATCAGTTTTTGTGATGTTCATTTTTTCATGAACTCGACCAAGGTAAAAGATGAAAAAAGCCAGTCACCTTCTTTTTTGATAACTGTGATATTCATTTCATAGGCATCAGTAAACTGTCCGTCAACAGATTCCCCGTTTAGACGTAGGGTGGTTATTACTTCAGCCTGGCCTTCATCGGGGATGTTTACAACAGTGTCTTGAAAGCTGAAATTTGTGTTAGGTAATCTTTTTTTCAACATGAGAATATGGTCGATGATCTCTTTTTGACTGAACTCACGATCTATTTTAAATGATTCAATATTGACTTTGCAGAGATCAGTGCAAAGTTTTGCGGCAAGAGCAGCTTTTTGCAAGGTCTCCATTACCGGCTCTTTCTTGCCAGACGAACAATTTTCAGCTAAGGAGTCCAGATTATCCCTGATCTTTTCCTCATCGCTGGGTAGAAAAAAGATTGCGCCAGCAACAAGAGTAAAAATTGCCAGAAGAAGAAACACTTTTTTGTTGTTCACGGGAATACGCCTCCAACTATACGGTGTATGTTTATCTCACCAAACTGGTGACGAGCCATGGGTGTTCCGCGATTATCGCCCACAATATATACATGTCCAGGTGCTATCGCTCTTGGTGGAAGTTCCCAATCAGAACGATAACGGACATAAGGCTCCTCAATTAAGTTACCATTTACATACAAGAGCCCTTTTCGAAATTCAACCGTCTCTCCCTGAAGGGCAACAATTCGTTTAAGCAGCATCACCTTCCTGCCGGCAAAGCGCACAGTCACCACATCAAACCGTTCTGGAGGTGCAAATAAATACTGTAGCCGCCAGCAGAAGGCAAAAGATCTATCATGGTAGGTGGGTTCCATGCTCATCCCCTGAATACGCAGGGGAATGAGGAGATGACCAAAAATTACGTAGCAGGCGAGTCCAAGTAAGATAAGCCGTATAAAATATCTTTTATTAAAAGAAGGAAAGAAAAACTTGCGGACTGGAGTGTATGGCATGATGTTACCATGAAAAATTTTGGTCATTCTAAAAAAACAGGGCGAAGTCATGAATAATAATATATTCCTTCCTTCAATCCAAAATCAATATACTTCCACTATGTCCTGACTTGTAAATAAAGTCTCAACACAAAAGATGTCTCCAGAATCTCTCCAAAATATTCTCTGGAACCATCAATAGTTTTGATTGCTCCATTTACTGTATGTTTTCCCGAAAGAATATCGAATATTTTAAAGTGCCAGGATTCTCCCTTTATGGCATGTTTTGGGGTATGACCACCTATGAGCTGGTCAGGAAGAACCTCGAGTTTCCACTCTCCTGCCGGTGGTCAAGATCCTTGCTCGGGAACTGTGTATTACTCTTGGTCCAGTCCTAAATAGGCCTTGATGAGATCCGGGTCATTTCCCGCACCTTTTGCTGTCCCCTGCCATACATCCCTACCTGATTCAAGAACACAGATCCGATCTGCAACTTCCAGGGCTCTGGTAGTATTCTGTTCTACCAGCAGAATGGTGACACCCTGCTCCTTTAAAGTGGATATTGCCCGATAGCAGAGATCGATAACCTTGGGCATGAGGCCTAGGGAAAGTTCATCGATAATCAGCAGTTCCGGTTCTGCCATGAGGGCACGAGCTATGGCTAGCATTTGTTGTTCACCACCAGAAAGAGTGGCAGCCTGCTGCTCAATACGCTCATCAAGGCGAGGAAAGAGCTTCAATACTTTGTCACGATTTAGGGACAGTCTGTTTTTGGGAAGGGAGTAGCAACCCATGGACAGGTTTTCATTTACAGTCATGTCGGTAAAAAGACGTCGTCCCTCCGGTGCTATGGCAATACCTAGTCGTACTCGCTTTGTTATTGGTAGATTCGTAATATCATCTCCTTTGAATCTGATTTTTCCTGACTTCACCTTGACATGGCCGGCTATGGACATGATGGTGGAACTTTTACCGGCACCATTGGCTCCAATAAGAGCAAAAATTTCCCCTTTGGATATTTGCAGAGAGAGGTTCTCGACTACGGTAAGATTTCCATATCCACAGCTTACTTTCTCAAGATGCAGCATGATGACCTTCTCCCAGATATGCACTTCTTACAACAGCATCGTCCATAACCTTGTGTGGCTCTCCCTGACCGATTTTCATGCCGTTATCGATCACTACAAGCTGGTCACATATGCGGATAACCTCGCCTAGGTTATGTTCTATAAGCAAGATGGTATGGCCAAGCTGATTTAGCTCCAGCAATTTGTCCGCCAGCTGTCGAGCTTCCAGTTGATTGAGTCCTGCCAAGGGCTCGTCCAGCAGCAGGATTTTTGGTTCCAGCGCTATGGCTCTTGCCACTTCAAGGCGTTTCAGGTAGCCCAGGGGCAGGTTCTCAGGTTTTGCCTCGGCAACTTTATCAATACCGAGAACGTGCAAAATTTCCATGGCTTTTTGTTTTTCCTTTGCCCTTGAGTGCCTGAAAACGCTCATTACCGGATGCCCGGTTTTTCCATGGCCGGCTACAAAGGCCACATTTTCAAGTACGGTCATTGATTTGAATGGATGCACGATCTGTTGGGAGAGTCCGATGCCGAGGCGGATGCGCTTATGGGGCGGTTTCCCCTCAAGGGGGGTGCTTTCAAGGAAAACAGTGCCCTGCACTGGTTTAACAGTACCGGTTATCACCCGCATCAAGGTGGTCTTTCCGGCACCATTGGGACCTATGAGTCCCATGACCTCAGCATCTTTCACCTTGAAGCTAACATCCATTACCGCGGTAACACCGCCATAGACAACAGTGACGTTATTGACCTGAAGCATTGAAATTCTTACCCCTTATGGTGTTAAGAAATCTTCCGAAGATACCGCTCAATCCATCCGGGCTGAAAAGCATGATCATACAGAGCAGACCGCCATAGACCAGAAGTTTGTAATCGTCGATAAACTGGAACCACATGGGGAAAATGCTCAGTACGCCGGCGGCGATAGTTACTCCCCAGACAGATCCTGTGCCGCCGATTACCACCATGGATAAGATAGTGATGGATTCAACGAATCCGAAACTTTCAGGATCGATGAATTTGATATTGTGGGCATACAAGGCACCGGCGAGGCCGGCAAAGGCGGTACCCATAGCGAAGGCGATGAGTTTGTAAGAGGATACATCGATACCCACAAGGTTGGCAGTGTCTTCGTCATCTGCCACGGCATCGAATGTAAAGCCCATCCAGGATCGTTTCAGGTAAATGCTGAACAAGGCTAAAGTTGCGGCCAGCAGCAGTACAAGTACCAAATAACCAACTTTGCCCAATCCCGGATCCGGAATCATGGCAATACCCATCTCACCACCTAGAAAATCCTGTTTTCTGACAATACCGAGAAACAGAAAGCCAACACCCATGGTGGTTATGGCGAGAAAATCCTCCCTGACCCTGAGACTGGTAAAACCCACCACAGTGCCGATAATTCCAGCCATAAGCATACTGGCAGCAACGGCAGCAGTGAAAGGAACCCCGGCCTTGGTTAGCATGGCAGAGGTATAAGCTCCAACTCCGAGGAATGCAGCATGACCAAGGCTGATTTGACCGCAGAATCCGACTATCAGGTTCAGGCTCAGTGCTGCAATAATACTAATTCCCATTATGGTAAGCAGACTGATTTCATATTGCATATCTTACCCCTTGGAAAAAAGCCCTGTTGGTTTCACCATCAGCACCAGAATGAGGAGGGCAAACGCAATGGAATCACGATCAAGAATATTACCTAGATAGATGGTGCCAAATGCCTCAGCAACCCCGATTATAAGGGCGGCGATGACCGTCCCACGCACATTGCCAAGACCCCCCAGAACGATAATGGCAAGAGCCTTGTAGCTGGGTACACTCCCCATGGTGGGCTCCACCAGGTTATTCATCACAGCTACCATGGAACCGGCACCGGCGGCCATGGCTGAACCGATGAAAAAATTCAAATACCTCACCTTTATCACATCTACTCCGAAACTCTGTGACATTCCAGGATCGGTTACTGTAGCTCTCCAGGCTATACCTATACGGCTGTATCTGGTGAAAAGAGAGAGTGAGGTAATAAGTAATGCGGCCAGGAGTAGCGCACCAATTTCGCAATGCCGCAGGTAGATACCGGCGATGTTGAGGGTGCCCTGGAGGGGGGCATCCGCAAAAGTAATACCGTACGCACCAAAAACAATGCGGTAGATCTCCTCCATGGCTATGAACAGACCAATGGAGGCGATCAGTGCAACAAAAGGTGGCTTCTCGAGTATGGGTTGATAAATAAGCCTGTATATCACCATACCCATGAATCCAACGCTAACCATCGAGACCGTTATCCCAAGTGTAAAACTTCCCGTGGCGTTAGTGATGAGTATGGCGATATAACCGCCAAGAGTATAGAGACCCGCATGTGCTACATGCAGGATTCTAAGCAGTCCATATACCAAGGTTAGCCCAATGGCGATCAGGGCATAAATACCACCCTGGAGAAGTCCTTGAACAAGGAGATCAAAAAATAACATTGTTCATTATCACCTGTTTCCTTAGTCAACCGGAGGTGCAAGGAGTTCGGGATCGCTGATGACGGCATAGTGTCTGAACTGACCATCTTTGACGATCTGCACCTGGACATTTTTGATAACTTCTCCAAGGCTGTTAAAAGAGATGGTTCCTGTGGAAGCAGTCAAGTCAGTTTTAGCTATGGCATCTCTGACAGCTGACCTGTCAGTGCTGCCAGCACGTTTGATAGCATCTGCTGCAACTTTGACAGCAGTATGGCCTGACGCGGCTACCATGTCGGTCTTGTGGTTGAACATCTTTTCATACTGCGCAATGAATTCTTGAGACTCCTGTGAGTTAGAATCCCGATCGAGGGAGGTTGTTATGATTACTCCTTCTGATGCGGAACCAGCGATTTTGATAAAGGTCTGGGTATCAAATCCCTCCTGCCCAATTATGGTAGCCTTGACGCCCGCGGCTCGAAGTTGGCTGACCAGGGGGCCAGCGGTAAAAAAGTAGCCGGTGGCATAAATTACATCCGGATTGTCGGCCTTGACCTTAGCAACAATGGGTCCGAATTGGCGATCTTTGATGGAGTAGGGATATTCATTGACGATGGTGACGTCATAGCTCTCTGCCTTTTCCCGGAATCCTGTGACAAGGGACTTACCGAAATCGTTATTCAGGGTGATAAGTACGGCCCGTTTCTTTTTTAGAATCTTACCTGCCAGTTTTGCACCGGCTCTCCCCTGGACTTCACCGACAAAGGAGGTGCGGAACGTATAATTGCCCGCCCGAGTTATATCAGGATGAATTGCATAGGCAGAGATATATGGTACCTCAGCAGACTGATAAATACCAGCTGCCGCTCTTGTAGCACCGGAGTAACTGCAGGAAATACCCACGGTAACCTTATCCTTTTCAATGAGTTTGGTGGCGATTGGGACCGATTGTTTGGGGCTGGCCTGGTCATCATAGACAACGAGCTCCAACTGCTTGCCATTGATTCCTCCTGCGCTGTTGACCTGCTCCGTTGCCAGCTTGGCACCGTTTAGAGCTGAAGTACCGTCAGAGGCGGCAAATCCTGTGAGGGGAACATTGATACCAATTTTTATGGTCTCAGCAGCTGTAGCGGTCACGGCAAAAGTTGAGGTTAATGCGAGAAACAGCAAACCTTTAGACATTGATTTTAGATTCATAATTTATCCTCATATTGCAAAAATTAATCAAACAACATCACCCTTTTATAGGTAACGTTCTTACACCAAACCCCCAAATATACACATCTGTTAAGTTGCATATATGCGCAATATTGTAAATACGCGTTTATGTCAACTATAAATTTTGAGCAGTAAAGTAACTTCGGGGAGACCTTTGGAGCAGAAAGTACTTTTACACGTATATAACAGTTGTAGTTTTGTTGCAAAAGCTAGTTCTTTATAATTTTTACCTTAAAGGGAAAGGGAAAGGGAAAGGGAAAGGGAACTAAGCCAATCACTATTTTTTTGAAATAGGTTAAAGTCGTGCCAAAAAAGTGGTCCCCATTCTTCGACCACTGGCACCATAAGTTAAATAGGTTTATCTCTCTCAGAGAGAGTTCTGCCCCTGGGTTAATCTGAAGAACAAATTTATCCGCCCTCCTTTCTC
>DEIL01000235.1 GCA_002352445.1 Desulfobulbaceae bacterium UBA2775 | reverse complement strand
CAACGAACTTCAGCCAACTTTAATTGCGGTTAACCCCAATTTTAGGACCACCTGCTTAAGTGGAATTTGCACTCTCAAAATGGTACAAAAGAGGGATGCAAATGAAAAGGAAAAAAAGGACATTTACTGACGAGTTCAAAGCCAAGGTAGCGCTTGATGCTATTAAAGGGATCAAGACACTGGCTGAGCTGGCCTCAGAATACAAAGTTCATCCGAATCAGATCTCTACCTGGAAAAGACAGGTACAAGGGAATGCGCAAGAGCTTTTCGCTGTTGGGAAAAAGAGAAAAGCAAAGACGGAGGAGGAGCTGACAGCTCCGCTGTATGAGGAGATTGGACGCCTCAAAATGGACTTAAAGTGGCTTGAAAAAAAGCTTTGAGCCTGCCACTATCCACACGAAGAAGTTGGGTGGAGCCGAATCATGAATACTCCATTCGCCGACAATGCAGGCTGGCAGGCATCTCCAGATCCAATGTCTATTACGAGCCTGTTCCCGAAACAGAAGAAAATCTTCTCCTGATGAGGCTGATTGACGAGCAATATATGCGGCATCCAGAGTTTGGTTATCCCCGAATAACCGATTGGCTACTGGATGAAGGGCATAGGGTTAACCACAAGCGGGTTGCTCGTCTGATGCGGCGTATGGGGCTCCAAGCTATCACACCGGGGCCTCACACAAGCAATCCAGCCCCAGGTCACAAGATCTACCCATATCTGCTGCGTAATATAGATATTGAGCAGGTAAATCAGGTATGGAGTACAGATATAACCTATAGTGCGCCCATCCTCCGAAGGCATCATGGAAGATGCTGTAAGAGCTTGAGCATGTCTGGAATGTATTCTGTCGGACAGGATGTTAAAGTCAGAGTACCAGCCTCCTGCTATGGGGAGGCAAGAGCCGAAGCGGCGGTGACCTACTGCACATTGGTAGGGTGACGTAGCCCGTGGGAAACGGGGCGTGAGGCGAGGTTGTTAAGCCAAGATGCGTCTCTAGGCTGAGTATTGAAAGGTCGAGGAACACGAACCGATTAAACCGTATCTGTGGGTTGAAATGTCACCACCACCTACACAACCTAAGAGGTGGTATACATGGAGAAGTTAGTTATATGTAGGGACAACTTCCAAATGCAGATTATACAAGTATGCTAATCTGTTGTGTGTAACTGGAACAGCATAGTGAAGCCTGTTACCCATGTATCGACTTGCGGCAAGCAAGGGTAAAGATTGCGATCGGCGACCTCCTCAATATGTTTGAGTCCGGCATGTGGAATGGGGAAGGTCTGTTGGAATATAAAGGGAATGTGGCCCCGATGACCAACAGGCTGGCGGAGCCTCTGTAGTAGTCTGAGGTAGGGAGAACCTGCTACATGGCGAAGGGAGACAGTTTAAGGAGCTTGACGGCTTATTACTTGGCTCTAGAGAGGTGAAGACCTTTGATAATCAAGGAAATGCAAAGCAAGCTGGCAACATGGGCTTCAGAAGACAAATCGAGAAGATTTGATCGTCTTCTGAGGGTAATAACTAACCGGTCGTGGTTGCTGGAAGCTGCGGGGGTTGCTCTTTGTTCAAGGGGAGCAAAGACCCCTGGGGTGGATGGAATAAACAGGCAGGCAATGTTGCAGGATCTACAATATCACTTGGAGATTCTTCGCAATGAACTGTTGGCTGGCACGTACAGACCAATGCCTGCCAAACGTGTTTATATCCCAAAAGCAAACGGGACACTTCGACCATTGGGTATTCCGACACTTCGTGATCGGATTGTACAACGCGCTATGCTTATGGTTATGGAACCGATATGGGAAAGTGATTTCCATAGACTTTCTTATGGGTTTCGGCCTGAACTCAGTGTCCACCACGCTGTTCGTACAGTCAAGCTTCAACTTCAAGACAGTACGGATCCTTCCGGTCGCTGGGTAATCGAGGGGGACCTCGCCAGTTACTTTGATACGGTACACCACAGGTTGCTGTTAAAATGTGTGCGTAAGCGGATTTGCGATAAGCGCTTCCTGACCTTGCTTTGGCGGATAATAAAAGCAGGCCATGTAGATAAAGGTCTGTTCAGAGCTTCAACAACTGGGGTGCCGCAAGGAGGAGTTATTTCTCCTTTGCTGTCAAATATCATGCTCAATGAGTTTGATCAATGGCTTGAAAGGAAGTATCTCAGCAAGAAGGCTCGTAAGGATCGCTGGTATTGGAATAATACAATTAAACAGCGACGTCTTATCGCCACCAGCGAGGGACGACAATGGCTACCTGCAGTATCCTACTGTCGCTATGCCGATGATTTTGTAATTGTCGTTAAAGGGACCAAAGCGCATGCGCAGGCACTGAGGGAAGAATGTCGAGAATTCCTGGAAGAGACACTGCTGTTGACACTTAATATGGATAAAACTCATATTACTCATGTCAATGATGGGTTTATTTTCCTTGGGCATCGAATCATTCGGAAGCGGGGACCACGGGGCACTATGCGTGTTGTTACTACAATACCTATAGGCAAGTTCAAGAATTTTGCGTTTAAGATAGTTCAAGAACTGTCTGGGAATTACAGCGAGAACAAGATTGATATGGTTGACAGACTAAACCGCAAACTTGCAGGATGGTCGAATTTCTATATGTTTACCGACTTTACAGCAATAATCTACAGCAAGTTAGATAGAATCATCTTTTGGAAACTTGCGCATTGGCTTGCTCGAAAGTACCGAACTTCAGTCAAATCGCTGATGAAGCGTTGGGTTCGGCGTCCGGAAGACGGTAAAGCCAAAAGTTGGAAGTTGTTTGGGCGTAACGGTAAAGGCAATCTATGCGAAGTTGTGTTGCGACGGCTTGTTACTAGCCGTAAAGCGCAATTCCGGTGGCGAAATCCTGAAATCAACCCGTATATCCAGCGGGATGAAGTAAGGAATACAGTCACTTCGCGCTACCATGATATCGCTATGGCTTTGAGCCATACTTAGACGGAGAGCCGTATGCGCTGAGAGGTGCATGTACGGTTCGGAGAGGAGAAGTAGGAAAATAGTTCGACTACGTCCTACTTCTTACTCTACTCCCAATGAGATACGGGTTCATGCTTCAACGCTAACTAAAACTGAGCCATCTCTGCTAATCAGAATTGAGCCACTGATTGCACAGCAGGAAGTGTTTTGCGGGTAAAAATTGGAATCACTGCGAAGGGAAAGCCCGAGAAGCAGGTTAAATTAGCAATCCAGGCATACTACAGTCTGAAGAATACGGTATGTGTCGCTGGTGTTTTTATACTGACAGATTCAGTCAGTGGAAGGAGAGCGGAGAGAATCGCCATCAATGTGAATTAGGCAGCAACGATGACGTAGGCGATCAAGCAAAGCATCAACCATGTCTTTTGGCTTGAGTATCTCGTACCAGTTATCGAAGGTGAGATTGGTGGTAATAATTGTGGGCCGGCCAGCTTCATAGCGTTCTTTCATCAATTTAAAGAAGCTGTTCATCTGTTCGCTGGTTAATGTAAGATAGCCAAGTTCATCAAGTACCAGCAAATCATAACGGCATAATTTACGAAGCAGTTTGGGTGTTGACTGGTCGGCAAGGGAGGCGTACAGTTCGTTAAGTAAATCCTGGACATTGTAGAATCGTCCACGTGCACCTGAAATTATAGCCTGCCTAAGAATACCGGATGCAAGGCCACTTTTACCTGTTCCGGGGGGGCCGGTGAAGATGATGTTTTCTCCACGCTCCATAAAATCAAGACCTGCCAGTGTCATGATCCTGGTTTGATCAACTGCAGGCTGACGATAAAATGGGAAGCTGTTTAACGTCCATGTCCACGGAATTTTTGCCTGTGTAAGGCGATTACTGATGCAGCGTTCTTTACGATGGAGAAGTTCCTCTTGAAACAGAGGCAACAATAGTTCCTGATGGCTCCAGCCTTTTCGTTCTGCTTTGGTGAGTAATTCAGGCAAAATCGCCGCCATGCCTTTAAATTTCAGTTCTTCCAACAACTCATTTATATCGTTGTTCATAACTTAAAATAATCCCCGCTGGTATTATTGAGGATCATGTTCTCAACCCTGGCGAGATCAAAAAGACCATATTGGTTGGCATCTTGAACTGCCTTCATAAAAGGCTCTTTTGGGTATGTTCTTTTCAACTCCAACAGTTTGCGTAATTTAATCAATCCTCTCCCCCGTGAACGTTTTTTAAGCTTTGCAACGTAATCATCAAGGATTGAATTGTGGCCGGTAAGGCATTTCTCTTCGTTGCTTTTACCCTGATGGGCTTTTCTGCGATTTAATGGTTGATGATGGCCTGGAGCTGTTATCCGTTTATCTTTTCCCTGCAACACCCGTTGATGAGAGGCTACAAGTTTACGGCCATGATAAATATCCACTCTGTCCCAATATTTCTGAACTTCCAGGCTGTTCCCGATTAAATTCTCTGGTACTGAATAGCGGTTGGTGTCAAGGTGCACATACCCCTCCACATCCACGGTTCGTTGTTTTGCAACATAAAGAGGCGGAGTGACTTTCGAGAGAGGAATGAGTGAATTCTTTTCCATCAAATACGCGGATTCTGCGCTCATTCCTAATCGTTTTTTAGGTTTGTGATTTGCTACTTCATCACACCATTTCAAAGCGTGCCCGTTGAGGTCATGCCAATCGGTGAATGTTCTACCAACGAGAAAATTGTGTTCTACATAGTGGAAAGGTCTTTCCACCCTGGCTTTTCGATCGGCATGTTTGATTCGGTGGGCCATAAAACTGAAGCCGTAGATCCGGCCAAACCTTTCCATCTCAGGCGCCATAATGGCATCAGGGCCGGTTCCGTAACCAATAATAACGCTTGTGTTGTCCACAACACAGCGTCCGCAACTTCCCTGCATGTATGAAAGAGCTGCATCCAGAAATACTTTACATTCAAACCTGGTAAAACGTGGATAGTATTGAATGAAGAGCTTACTGCTGTAAGCAAAGACCAAAGCTGCACACTGGGCGGTTACTGTTTTTCTGCCAATGGTTACTTTGTGTGGAGATGTATCATGCTGCATCTCCACACCTGGAGTAAACGTGTATCGTCCAGCTCGTTTAGAAACAGGAATTCTCAACTTATATTTCCGTACCAGCCAGGTTAAGCTTTGATAAGGGATTTCTATGTCATATCTGCCTACAAGCTCTTCCTGCACCCGGATGACATTACCTTCACATAAGGTAAACAACTCTTTGATCTTTGGAAGATGCTGTTCATGGGAAGAAGACTTCGAAGGGCCAGGCCTTACGTCACTACCAGTAACAATTCTACTCACTGTATTTCTGGAAATGGAAAGCTGCTTTGCAATTTGTCTCTGGCTCGTGCCATGTTTTAACAATTCTCTGACCAGGGTTTCTGTGATTGGTTCAATCATGCTGTAGTTGCTCTTTGATTCTCTTGTACAAGGAGAGGGTTAAACGTCTGGTTCTGGCAGCTTCGCCAAGGAGTTTGCGTCGTAGCTTTTTTTCCTGATTTGGATAAAAAACAAGATCTGTCTTGTCCTGTAGACGTCCCAGAATCCCGCATACGACCCTAGCATCACGCAGCCATTCTTCCTCCGGGCTTTCCTTGTCAGATGCGCTGGCTTTCGTCTTTATGAATAAGTCAGGTGAGTCGATCATTCTTCTTCGCACTTTGCGATTGGACTTTTGATAATGATCGTAGAATGTCTTTAATTGTCTGGTGGACAATGGTGATTTATCCAGATGAGATGCAAGTTGAGTAGCATCTTCTGCGTTGGCGCGCGCCAACGGTACCAAGACCCTGTTCGCAGCCCATGTGGACACAGTGCCCGCCAATACACGTTTCAGAATTTCTTCTGGCAATGATTCGAGTAAATCAAGACGCCGTTTAACATATGATTTATCCCTGCCTGTTTTTTTTCCTATCTCACTGAATGAATAATTGAACCGATGATGCAGCTCCTGGATTATGCCCGCTTCTTCTATCGCCTCCCATTGGCGCTCTCCCCGTTGTGTCAGTAATTGCAAAAGGGAGTCTTCCTCTGTTATTTCAGCATGTATAATGTCAGCCGTATCACGACCAATTTGCCGGAGTGCTCGGTAACGTTGATAACCGTCCATGAGAATAAACCGTTTCCCTTCTGATATCGTTAGTAACGGTTCCAGCTGCCCATGACTGAAAATGGATGCCGCAAGTTTACGGATGCGTTTCACATTGCTGATCCTGATATGGGAGTAGCGAAGTTCCAGTTGGTGCAGGTCTGTTTTTTGATGTTCCATTTCAATAATTGAATCTATGACGTTCCAGGAGCTACAAAATGTTTTGCAGATCCTCTTACTGGGGAACGGCCATAGTATCTCCGGGGAAAGGTGATCACAATTTCACCTGTTTGGCCGCAAAAACGACAACAGGGACGGTTGGAATTGGTATTTGGTGGGAAATATATCAGAGAAGAGAAGGTGTTTGAACGTGCGTCGCCCACCTTTTTTGCTGCAAGACGTTTTTTTCGGTTGTTTTCATTTTTTCGGTGGGTCTTTTTCCCTTTTTCACTCTTACGATATTTACACTGTCTTTTTTGTCTATTACGCCGGTAACCCAGTATCTTACAGGTATCGGAACAATAGCCCTGGCCTCGCCAGCAACTGTGGCAGATATAAAAATTTTGCTGACACCAGCGACAGGTAATTTTCAGTAAAAACACTTCGGCCATGATCCAAGTTCTTGTAAATAAACAAGCATCATGGCTATAGTGGAAACGTGTTGGTCTCCGCGTCTGTAGCTGCTTACGCTTGCGGGGATTATTTAAGAAAGGCCCGAAGGTACGACTTCGGGCCTTTTTTTATTGATAACACTCTATCAAAAAAAAATACAACAGGAGGGGAAAAACAGAAAAACTGGTATTGCTGGAATTTGAAAAAAGAATAGTGGGAAAAATATGTAATTAAGGGTGGCTCACTTTTGAT
>DEIL01000197.1 GCA_002352445.1 Desulfobulbaceae bacterium UBA2775 | reverse complement strand
GATGGATAAAATACAGATAATTGCCCAGGACAGGTTTCAGAAAGAATTCCCCCAAAAAGCGGAATCTGAAGTTGAAATAACGACCACTGCAGGGAATCATTTTTTATCAGGTGTGATGTCTGCACGATGGGATCCTCACACTACCTTCCCGACGGATATGGAACTGGAAAAAAAGTTCTTATGGCTCACGTCTCCCGTACTAGGGAAGACCCAGGCAGAAACTTTAGCCAATCTTATCTGGAATTTTGACCTGGAAAAAAAACTGGATAAGATGATTGATTTGTCCATTGTCCATAATGAGGCTTAGAATATGAATAAACACCAGAATGATTCCAAAACTACTGGAAGTTGTCTTTGTGGAGCTGTTCGTTATGAGATCATCGGCTATCTTCGTAATATTGTTAACTGCCATTGCTCAAAGTGCCGACGTTTTCATGGGAATTTTGGTGCTTACACAAGCATTTTGGAAAAGAATTTGATTCTTGTGAAAGAGGGTGGGTTAAAATGGTTTAACTCAATAACAGATGAAACCCCTGATGTTTACCGAGGATTTTGTTCCAGGTGCGGTTCTTCTCTTTTCTGGCATCCAAAAGGGAGTTTGAATATCTCCGTGGCAGCGGGGTCTCTTGACGAACCTACTCACCTTAAAACTATGGGTCATATTTGGCTAAGCCAGGCAGGTGACTACTATGCAATCGATGATGAATTACCAAAATATCAAAAGAGATGGATCGATAAAACAGGAAGTTAAGAAGGCATTTTAAACAATATAGTCGAGTAGAGATGATGTTGATTGAGAAATTTTATTCAAAAAATTCAGAGAATATTTCGGTAGGCATTGCCAATATCAATTCTAAAACTGAAAATTTGAGTGAGAATAAAAAGAAAATTGTTCAAGCCTTAAACCTATTCTCAAAAAAAAATACCAATATTGTAATTTTCCCGGAATATTGTCTATCCGGATATTTTTGGGAACCTGAAGCAAAGTGCAGACCTTTTATGGAAGAGGCTTGCCTGGATAATCTGAAAGACTGGCTTGATGAAATTGTCAGGTCATATGTGAACGAGACGTTGCAGTATATTGTATTTAACGGTCTTAGAAAAAACAAAGATAAACCCGGGGCTTTTTTTAATACCAGTATAATCCTTGACCGCACCTGCAACTATTTTGATAATGACAAAACTTATAAAAAAGCCTTTTTGCCTGGGCTTGAAAAACGATATATCACGTCAGGTATAAATTACAAACTGGTAATCGAAACTGTATGGGGAAAATTGGGATTCCTGACCTGTTATGATATCTGTTTCCCACAGCTTATCCAGGAACTTGCCGATAAATCAGCGGTGGATGCGCTCATTGTAAACGCTGCCTGGAGAAAACAAGGGATAAGAGAGTATAACAGTCTTAAAATGAAAGACGATTCTTATTATAAAACTCAATGGAATATAATGCTACCGGCCCTGGCCTGTCACAACCAGATATGGGTCATGGCTGCAAATGCTGTTGGTCCACACAGCCAGGAAGGGCTTGACTATTGCGGTAGTTCAGGCATATGGGCACCCTCGGGAATCAATATGATAAAAGGATCGGACACTAAGGAAGAGCTTCTAATCCTTCACAATATTGATATTATTCGCGAGACTGAAGCAGAGAAAAAAGAATTTAGTTTTATAGATGATTACAGAGACATTTGCCAACAATCTTAGTCCTAACCCCAATAGATCGAAGCTTTTTAAAATGCTTGTAAGATTTTGTGGTTGGCAGACTCTCAAATTCTTACGCGTGTTAACCATACAATCTAAACTGTGAGGGGCAGGTAGGGTGACGCATAATCACTAAAACTGTCAGATCGAGTATGAACAACTACAGGTCTACTAATATGAAGAATTTTTACAAACTATTATGAGTTGAATTTTCTTTCCCACTCATACTCCTTACCAGTGACGGTATCTTCCATCCTGCGTATTCTTCTTTCCAGGTTAGAAAACTTTTTTCTCAGCCTGTGGGCTGCATTTTTCGGCGAATGGACATAGCTGTCGTAGAATTCATACTCTTCGTCACTTTCAATGGGGCGTACCGGCTCCGGTTTCATAAAAAAGGCTGCCGCCAGATAAATGCCTATCACCGGCCAGAAGCCGCTGAGCAGAAAGGTGATGACCATTGCCATTCTCACCCAGAATACTGAAAAGTTAAAATGTTCTGCAATCCCGCGACATACACCCAGGAAAACACCCTCTCTTGAGCGGTAGATACCGCCATGTCTTTTATCGTATTTTTTCATTTTTTATTCCTGTCCTTTTTCTGACTGTCCATCAGGATGGTTTCCAGGGACTCGATCCGTTTTTCCATTTTATTCAGCCCCTGGTAGATTTCCTGGATAACCATAGCCTCCTCTGATTGGCTTTTTCCACCCGTTATCCGGCTGTTGCGGGTTTTTATTACCATCAGTATAGTTCCGCAGATTAGTGCTGCCAACGCAAGAAGTGAGCCGAAGACCATGGCGACAATGATTATGGTACCCATATTTGTTTACTCCCCTTTATTCAAATTCAAGGTTGTTGGGGTTATTCATTATTGTCGTTACTGTATTGAGCAGCCTTCATCTTTGCAAGCTCATTTTCAATCTCATCGTCAGTCGCCAGATCTTCAAAATGTTCTTCAAGGGTGGGTTTTCCTTTTATATTCACCAGGTCCGCTTCCGCTTCCATCTGCTCAATTCGGCTTTCGAGTTTATCAAAGCGAACCATGGTATCACTGCTGTTGCTTCGCCTGATCTCTTCCTGGGCTCTTTTTTTACCGTTTGCGCGCTTATGTCGCTGGATTAGTGTTCTCTTTTTTTCCTTAGCATTATTCAACTTATTTTCAAGTTCGACAATATCTTCCTTGTACTGCTCAATCAAGCCACTATGTTCGTTTATCTCATTTTCGAGAGATTCAGCGACCTGTGAATAACGTCTTTTTTCAGTAAGGGCCTCTCTGGCCAGGTCGTCTCTCCCTTTATTGACAGCAAGTTCTGCACGGTCAGCCCAGAGGTTTCTTTTGTCAGTAATCTCCTCAGCTTTTCGCTCGATCTTTTTTCGGCCTGCAATGACGCCTGCACATGATGATTTTAGCTCAATCAGCGTGTCTTCCATTTCATGTATCATCAGTTTAATCATTTTTTCAGGATCTTCAGCTCTTTCGAGCATTGAATTCATGTTTGCACTGACTATGTCTCTAAAACGTGTGAAAATTCCCATAATATCCCCCCAAAGAGATTTTGTTTTGATTTTCTTTGTATACAGCACTAATCATGCCTGTTATGCAAAATTGAATAAAAATGTACAATTCCAGTACGATACTGTTTTGCGAAGGTCTTCTCTGGAGGTAAATATAACACTTATATGGTATTTATAACTAAATAATGGTTAGATATGCTAATGAAAATGGAGGAGTGATTCACGATTCAAAAGATAAATTATCTCACCACAGGGAGCACAGATGAGAATAAATGCTTTTTCTCTGTGTCCTCTGTGGTGAAGTCGTGGTTTTTTACAGAGAGGAGTGACCATGGTACAGAGATCCCAGGGAGAAGCATTAGGTCAGTCTGAAGTCTTTCTTGATTTTCAGGAGCGGTTGTCACGGGTAGCACCGGTGGACAGACCCGTGCTGTTGATTGGAGAGAGAGGGACAGGCAAGGAACTTGCGGTCAATCGACTCCATTTTTTGTCAAAGAGATGGGAGAAACCTTTTATAACCCTCAACTGTGCAACATTATCACCTGCCCTTATTGAGTCAGAGCTGTTTGGTCATGAAAAAGGGGCATTTACCGGTGCCGAGAACAGGCGTCCCGGCCGGTTTGAAATAGCCGATGGCGGAACACTTTTTCTTGACGAAATCGGATCTGTTCCCATGGAGGCCCAGGAAAAAATTCTGAGGGTGGTTGAATACGGCTCATTTGAACGGGTTGGCAGTTCTACACCAGTTGACGTTGATGTTCGGATTATCGGGGCGACCAACATGGATCTTTCAGCCATGGCCGATAGAGAAGATTTCAAACGAGACCTGCTGGATCGGCTTTCTTTTGAGGTGCTCTTTCTTCCACCCCTGCGATATCGGGGTGAAGATGTCATGATTCTGGCTAATCATTTTGCCGAAAGGATTGCTTACGAACTTGGTAGAGAAGAGCTCCCGGTTTTTAGCATAAATGCATTGAAAGTGTTGGAAGCACATAGCTGGAAAGGTAACGTACGTGAATTGAAAAATGTAGTTGAGCGCGCCGTATATCGATCAGATGATCAAGTGATTGACGAGATCGTTTTCGATCCTTTCAGTTCGCCATACTCACCTTTGCTGCAGGAAAGCGAAAACGATGGCAGGAAGCTGGTGGAAAGCGACAAGCCAGAGAATGAAAAGAAATTTATCTCACTTAAAACTGCTGTGAAGAGTCTGGAAATAGAGCTGATACAAAAGGCTTTGACGCTGGCTCGCCATAACCAGAAAAAAGCCGCTTCATATACGGGTCTTACCTATGATCAGTTTCGCGGCCTGATCCGTAAATACAGAAAAGAGCTGGAGGATATCAACTCTTTTTGACCACAAGTCCACCCCTGGCGATCCATGCGGGTTTAGTCCTGGTTTCGGCCAGGAGTTTTTCCACCTGATGATGGTGGAGCTTTTGCACACCAATCAAGTTGCAGGTTTTTTCATCGAGCTCGGTAACCATGCCGATACGGATACGCTGCAGTTTAGTCATCATGGAAAGAGCCGTGCCGCCGTTTCCCTCATAATTGCAACTGAGCTGCTCAAAAGCTTTTGCATAGTCTCCCATTTGAAACCAGGGAAGAAAGGTGGTTGAGCCAATACCGTCACAACATTCACCGTAGAAAATCAGTTCGCCGCCGTCTTTGACAAACATTGCCGCATTGTGGATTGCCTTGTGGCTCTGGATAAAATTGATATCCTTTGGAAAACCTCCCGCCGAGGCCACCACCAGATCAAAATCTTCAGATTGCAGTTCACAATTTCTGCCATGGATGGCGCATCCCTTCTCATAGACTTCCCAGCTGTTGCCAAACAGCATGTCGATAATTTCTCCATGGGAATTGAGGATACCGTGGATGGCAAGATCTGCCGGTTTTTTTTCTGCTATCTCAACGAGGTCCTCGGCAAGAGGGTTATTTGTTACAATGCCCGGTTGACAGTAGAGCGCAAGGGTTTTCTGCAGGGGATCCAGGTAGAGGCTGTGGTTTTTATAGATCGCCTGCCGCTCGCCACAGCCGGGAAAAAGGAGCTTTCGGCCACCCCCGTACCCGGCAAAATAGTGGTGTACAATTGGGCCCATGGTAATTACTGCACTGGCCTCCATAAGATCACGCCGAAAACGTATAGGTGTCCCCCGTGAAGTTATGCCCAACTCAACAAAAAGATCTCTGTCATGGCAGTTATGGTGGATAAAGGTAAAGTTGTCAAATGGTTGACCATAGAGTTTTTTGCTCTCCTCGTTGCTCTGGCGCGGATGGGTGCCGTAGGCGATAATAAAGCGCAGCCTGTCCGGTTGCATGCCATGTTTTAACAGGATCTCGATAAGCAGGGGGAGATATCGGGGATAGCCGCAAAGCCTGGTTTTGTCGGTGACGACTATAATCGGCTGTGATAAATCCAGAGGATGTTCTTGTAAAAAACTGTTAAGGCGTGAGCAGAAAAGGGTTTCATCCATGACTTGTACCGGTTCATGGATAGATAGTTCAATGGTATCGGCAGGAAACTTGGTCTGTAACTTCTGTTCTCCCAGAGGGATTTCGAAAGATTGGGGTGTCGTGTTCATTGTGAGATCACTGTTTTTTTTCGGCCTCCTTTGATATTTATGAATAAAATGACAGCAAAACATGCTGCTGCACTGAGCTGGATGATCAGTGGGGAAGGAGCAAGCAGGAAAAAAGCGAGAGTCAGACTGGTCAGCCTGAGCAGCCAGTTAAGCCTGTTTTCAAGGTAACCCTGTATAGCACCTGTAAATGCGTATAACCCCATAAGAGCAAACAGGAAAATTTTAATTACTTCATACCATGAACCGCCCAGGAAAGGGGTATAGGCAAAGAGCAGAGGCATGATATAGATTCCCTTGGCGATTTTCCAGGATTCAACTCCTGTTGCCATCGGGGGGGTCTTGGCAATAGCTGCGGCAGTAAAGGCGGTAAGGCATACCGGCGGGGTGACGTTACTATCCTGGCTGAGCCAGAAGATGATCATATGGGCGGATAAAAGAGCTAACGTTGCTTTTTCCCCACTTACCGCAAGATCGCGAAGAGTTCCTGCAAGATCGGGAGGCACTGCTGCAAGTAGAGCCGCTGCCTGATCCAGCCCCATGGTCTGACCTAACAGTGCTGCTTTTTCAGGCAGTGCCAGCATAAAGACAGCCTTTGCCTCTTCGGAGAGAAGGCCACCGGCTATGAGTTCTATAAGCTGGTTGTCAATAATAAGATTGTAAAGGGCTGGGGCAGACAGGGTTCCCAGAACGATATATGCTGCAGTTACCGGCAGCCCCATACCGAGCACCAGTGATGCCAGGGCGATAAGGATGATGGCAATGACAAGATTGTGCCCCGCCCAGTTGGTGATCATGAGAGAAAAAGTGTTGCCGATCCCGGTTGTGGCAATGACATTTACTATCAGACCGACGCTGCAGAGAAGGATGGCGGTCATAATCATATTTTTCGCCCCCAGGGCAAGTGCGTCCAGAACTGCTGATATGCCCATTTTGTTTGGGGTCAGCCATGAAGCAACAACAACCGCCATAATGGAAATACCGGCAGCGTAGGTGGGGGTGAAACCAAATATCAGCAGACCGATCAGGACTGTGATGGGCATGAGGAAGGGTAACCCGCCCTCTTTGAGTACATCCATGGCCTTAACCTGTTCGTCTTCGATAACTTCAACATTGGATTTTTTGGCTTCAATGCGGACAAAAAAGGCGACTGTTGCGAAGTAAAGAATCGCAGGCAGAATACTCACCGTGACGATTGTTGTATAGGGGATCTGGGTATAACTTGCCATAACGAAAGCACCCGCACCCATAATGGGAGGCATGAGCTGGCCTCCTGTTGATGCTGCTGCTTCCACCCCTGCTGCAAATTTTGCGGGGAAACCGGCCTTTTTCATCAGTGGAATAGTGATGACTCCTGTTGACGCTGTATTTGCAACAGCAGAGCCGGAAATTGTGCCGGTCAATCCGGAAGAAAAAACAGCTACAAGCCCAGGTCCCCCGACTGTCTTACCGGCCACGGCCCGGGCCAGGTTGATTACGAAATCACCCGCTCCGGAACGAAGCAAAAAGGCCCCGAAGAGGATAAACATAAAGACGAAGGTTGAAGAAATCCTGGCAATATTGCCAAAAAGCCCATCATCTCCATAGATTGACCTGAAAAGGATGGTTTCGGCAGTCAGACCACTGAATTTAAAGACCCCGTCCAGTAGACTTCCCCACCAGCCAACGTAGGTGAGGGCCAGGATTATAAGGATCGGGATAATCCATCCTGTGGTTCTGCGGGTAAACTCAAGTGCCGACAGAATCAGCAGGATACCGGCAATCCATTCAGAGGTTACCAGGTGGACACCACGATCATAGATGGCGTCCTCCATGGAAATCAAATAGATTGCCGATGCTGCAGCCGTCAGACCGATTCCTATGTCAACAGCCAGGGTGAGGTTGCTTCGCCTTTCTCTTGATCCACCAAACATCGGATAGGAGAGAGCGCAGAGCAGGGCGAATCCTGAGTAATGGAGTGCGTTCTGCCATAATCCTGGCAGGATGCTGAAAATATTGAAATAGATATGCAGCAGGGAGACGGCTATCCCTATGAAAAAGAGTGCTTTTTCGACCCAGAGCAGGTCTGCTGATTTTTCTTTTTCGATTGTTTTCACGATCTCCCCCTGGCTTAGTGATGAAAATTACTTCGCTATCAAGTTTTCAGGAATCGTCAGTCCAATCTCCTTGTAGTATTTCGCAGCACCCGGGTGGAGAGGCATCGGCAGTCCTGCCAGTGCTTTTTCCGGCTTGATTGCTTTTGTAGCCTTATGGATTGCGTTGAGGAACGGCAGGTTTTCGTAGATGGTCTTGGTGATCAGGTAAACTGCTTCCTCATCGATATCAGCTCTTACCGCAAGAAAGTTTGGCTGAGCAATGGTGGTAACATCTTCCTTTTGACCGGGATAGGTTTCCGCAGGGATAACATATTTGGTCCACAGGTTCAGGCCCCCGTCGGCTTTTTTCGCCTGTTCGTCAGTAAAATTGAGAATTTTGACCTTATCACCCATGGCAGCCATGGCTCTTGTTACTGCGCCGGCAGGAACGCCGGCCGGAGTACTCATAGCGACAATCTGACCGTTTTGCAGGGCATCGGCACTTGGCCCGTAACCGACATGAATGAGTTCAAATTCTTTTTCCGCATCCATCCCGAGATTGTGTAAGATTGTTTTGTTCGAGCCGATTGTACCGGAGTTCTTTTTGCCGAGAGCCAGTCTCTCACCTTTCAGATCAGCAATATCAGCAATGGTTCCGGTTTTCGCCTTGTTGGCAAGTACAGTGAACTGCTCCACATTCTGCCAGAGCATGGTAACGGCTCTCATCTCTTTCTGCGGACCGTCTTTAGCCAGGGGGCCCTTGCCATTCCAGGCATAGTAGCCGTAGAGACCCTGAAGGATTGCAAACTGTACTTCGTTTTCCCGCAGCAGTTTGACATTTTCACCTGAGCCGGCAGAGTTAATGGCGGACATACCGATTTTCATCTTTGGTTGAAGTTTGACTTTAGTGAGGGTGGAAATGGCAACTCCGACAGGGTAATATGTTCCTCCTGTACTTGCCGTTGCCAGCAGAAAACTTTGCGGTTCCACAGCCAGGGCGTTGCCGGTAAAAACCATTCCTGCCAAACAGGCGGTTACAGTAAATTTCTTCGCTAATGATCCTAGTGTCATATCTGTCTCCTTATAAGATTGGTTTTTGTATTTCCATTTAAAACCGAGTAGGGAAATACCTTCTGTCGCTTAGTAAATTATGCAAAATTGAGATCACTCGGTTGATTTCACATTGCTCTGGTTGGCCTCAAAATCAAGGGAAATACCGGAAAATTTAAATTTTCTATTATTGATTTCTCATCCTGTGAGCAGAATACTACAATATTCGATACAATAACAAGCAAGATAGTGTCGTTTGATCTTTGTTCTAACAAAAAATCTGAAAGTGATTATAAATTGATTATCATTCTTGCAAAGAATGATATGTGTCGAGAAAATAATAACAAAAAGCAAAAGGAGAACATTATGGCTAAACAACACACTAAAAGCAGGACTTATGACGAAATTTCAAAGCTTTACCCTGATGTTATGGCAGCTCAGGAGGCTCTGGGCATAACCATACGGCAGCTCGGACCCCTGGATGAAAAAACCAGCCATCTGATCCAGCTTGCAGCGGCTGCTACTGCGAAGTCTGAAGGAGCCGTTCACTCTCATACCAAAAGGGCAATAAAAGCAGGGGCTGCCAAAGAAGAAATATACCACACATTACTGCTGCTCATCTCAACCATAGGTTTCCCCCAGGCTATGGCTGCTATCTCCTGGTGTCGGGATATCCTTGAAGAGTAGAGTGGAGAGTAACAGTAATATCCTCCTAGGCGTCTTAGTCAGTAGCACTGGATTCCCGCCTGCGCGGGAATGACGGCTGATTAAACGTCATTTCCGGACAGCCTCCTAGCGGATAATGATGTTGTGAAGTTCATTTTCATCATTCTCACGAATGGGGAGATGAACTTCAAGGATTTTTCCTGTCTTTTTTACGGCCTCACAAATTGCTTCACATCGGTTTTCGTTTCTGATGCCCCGGGTCAGCTGAGAGACGATGTCATCCCATGTTTTCTGCTCAATTCTCGCATTTATGCCGCTGTCCCCGAGTATCCACACTCTCTGCTCCATAACCGAGATATAGAGCAGGATGCCATTTTCTCTTTCTGTTTTATACAGTTGTTCGGAAAAAAATGCATTGAGGGTACCTCTTTCCACCTCTTCTTTCACCTGAGTTGGGTTCAGGAAAAAACGTTTAATCCTGTCAGATCCGCTGGTAAGAGGCAGAAAGAGAAGATAAAGGAGAGCAAAGAGCGCCAGAAAAAGCCATAGATTTTGAGAACCGAGCCATACTGCGGGGCCGATAATTGTGTTGAGAAGAAGGGCAAAAAGCAGGGCAAAAAAAACTGATCCGGTGATAGCTGCTGCAGGATAACTGTGACTCCTGGAGACAACCATCACCACAACTTCCCCTGAAGTTGTCAGTTCAACCTTCTGGACGGCTGCTGTAATCTGATCCTGTTCA
>DEIL01000055.1:14033-15046 GCA_002352445.1 Desulfobulbaceae bacterium UBA2775 | reverse complement strand
CCAAAGAAAGAAAATAATGGTGGTGCGAGAGGGGGGAGTCGAACCCCCACACCGCAAGGCGCCAGATCCTAAGTCTGGTGCGTCTACCAGTTCCGCCACCCTCGCGACCATATTTCCATATCCTTTTTTAACATAAAGAGATAACTTACCAGCTCATTTATTTATGTTTTTCCCTCTCTGCAAAAGAAAGCGGCATGGATCATTACCAAACCAAGTGGGTACTAAATAATTCACATAAACTGACCAGTCAAGACCGTACTTACTAATATATGGGTTTAAAGTGAAAAAGTTGCTAAAAATACCATCTTGTCCAGCTGCCTACCACTTTTTTCCTGTCAATATCAGTCTCTATCAATTGACCTGTTGGCCGGAGAACAGTAAGCAATCTTGCAAATATATTTAAAATGGCTATTGTGCATGTGTCAATTCGTGACACTTCAAATTCATTCTATTTAATTAGAGGTCTCTATGAAATATTCGAAAATTTATATAGCGGGGATAGCTTGTCTCTTCTTTGCTGCAAGCGCCCATGCTCTCACAGCACCTTCGGAGGGCCAGGACAACAGGGTCGAGTGGAAAGTAATTCAAAGCTGGCCCACCGAAAGCAAGACAATGGACATGGTCCACTCCCTCGACGGCAAATATGTTTATATCCTCAATGATAAAAACCAGGTTCAAATTTTCAATCGGCAGGGCCAGCTTCAGGGGAGTATTCCAGTTGAAGAAAGTGTCTCCGCTATCGACATTGCTCCCCAGGGTGAAACACTCTATCTCGTTGATAATGTGAAAAACACTTTTAGTGCTGTCTCGGTTTCATTTGTAGTTGATGTGAATACCACAGACGCCCCTTTCGAAGGTCCAGCCGATGCTCCGGTCACAATTGCGGTCTTTACCGACTTTGAGTGACCTTACTGTGGCAAAATTCTGCCACTTCTCGAGCAGGTGCTCGAAAAAAATCCGGAAACTGTAAAAATTGTATTTAAAAATATGCCGCTGAAATTTCATAAATCCGC
>DEIL01000055.1:0-13908 GCA_002352445.1 Desulfobulbaceae bacterium UBA2775 | reverse complement strand
GAAAACGATATGAAGTCCGCCAAAATCAGATCAAAGCTGCAGAAAGATCTGATTGATGCCAAAAAAGCAGGGGTTACAGGCACGCCTACAATTTTTATTAATGGCCGTATTCCCAAACAACGCAGTCTCCAGGGATTTCAGGCAATAATTGATGATGAGTTGAAAAAGATCAGTGGACAGTAGTTTGTACCTTACTCCTGGACTTCTGTCATAAAAAACAGAAACCGAAGAATGATAAACCCTGAAAAGCTCCCTGCTCCGTCAGTCCCGCCTGCGCGGGAATGACGGAATGGCGAAATATTTGGGTAGCTGGTAATTCAATATTAATTTAATGAACCAACAATCAACCCATAGAGAAATTAGTTTCCCGGATAATGGAAATGCAGGCACACTCTATGGTGATCTCAATAAAAATCTTCATATTCTTGAAAAAAGCGCAGGGGTTACTATCAATGCACGAGGAACCGGATTACGTATTGTCGGTCTCCCTCATGAGGTAGAGCTGGTTACCAACCTGCTGAACCAGCTTTATGAACTTGTCTCTAAGGGTTACCCTCTCTACAGCTCCGACCTCTCCTTTGGCCTGAAAATTCTCGAAGCCTCCCCCAACGCAAAGCTGAACCGAATCTTCCTCGATAAAGTTTTTGTCACTGCTCAAAACCGGGTTATTTCACCAAAAACTGAAAACCAGAAATATTATATCGAGGCAATTAGAAATCATGATATCGTTTTCGGAATCGGGCCAGCCGGTACCGGTAAGACATATCTTGCAGTCGCCATGGCTGTATCGGCTCTGGTAAATGAGCAGGTTCGTTCAATAATACTTACCCGTCCTGCGGTAGAAGCCGGTGAGAAGCTTGGCTTCCTCCCCGGTGATGTTGCCCAGAAAGTAAATCCATATCTCCGACCTCTCCACGATGCGCTCAATGATATGCTGGGCCCTGAGAAATCCTCAGATCTAATCGAACGTGAGGTGATAGAAATTGCACCCTTAGCATTTATGCGAGGTCGAACCCTGAGCAACGCCTTTATTATTCTGGATGAAGCACAAAATACTACCAGAGAGCAGATGAAAATGTTTCTTACCAGAATAGGTTTTGACTCAATGGCGGTGATTACCGGTGACATCACTCAGGTTGATCTACCGAATAAACGTCACTCGGGACTGCTCCAGGCAAAAACACTGTTAAACAAAATTGACGGCATCAAGTTTTGTAATTTTTCCATGACAGATATTGTTCGTCATCCACTTGTTCAGAAAATAGTTAACGCATACGACAAACATTAACCTCAACACACTCGGATACCGTGCCAACTGACCTGACCAGCCAGTATACTTCTGCTGAAATAATTGTTAATGAAAGACGTATCAGAAACCTTTCCAACTGGCTGCTTAATCAATGTGATGTGAAAGATTACACTGTCTCCATTTTGCTGGTTGATGATACGAAGATATGCCAACTCAACAACCAGTACAGAAAAAAAAATAAGCCAACCAATGTGCTCTCTTTTCCTCTTGCAGAAGGTGCAGATCACTCCCTTCTGTCTTTACCTGTTAGAGAACTAGGAGATATCATCATCTCTGTGGACACGACCGTTCAGGAATCCATAGAGTACGGACAGAGTTTTCACGATCGAATTGCGTGGCTTCTCATCCATGGTTTGCTCCACCTGCTCGGCTATGATCATGAGAAATCAGCTGACCAGGCCAAAAAGATGTCCGAGAAGGAAAACGAGTTAATCAACAAGCTGCATTTTCATAGGAGAACAATGATGACAAAACTTGCAATCAATGTAGATCATGTTGCAACTATTCGACAAGCCAGAGGAATTAATGAACCAGATCCAGTTGCGGCGGCTGCTGTCTGCGAATTAGCTGGAGCATCCGGGATTGTTGTTCACTTACGTGAAGATCGTCGGCACATGCAGGACCGGGATATCTATCTACTTCGCCAGACCGTGAAAACTAAACTTAACCTGGAGATGGGTGCAAATAAAGAGATTATCAAAATTGCCCTTGATCTCAAACCTGATATTGTCACCCTGGTCCCTGAAAATCGCCAGGAACTGACTACAGAAGGTGGTCTCGATGTCATTTCACAAAAGAAGAAAATTGCAAAGGTTATAGATAAAATGAGCACAAGGGGTATTCCGGTCTCGATTTTCAGTGACCCCGACCCCAAACAACTAAGAGCAGCAAGTGAGATAGGAGCAACTTTTGTTGAACTCCATACAGGGAGGTATTGTGAAGCTGAAAGCGAGGATGCCCTGGAACATGAGTTTCAACTAATTGCTACTGCAGCTGAAGAGGCATACCAGCTTGGTTTGCGCGTTTTTGCCGGTCATGGACTTGATTATCAAAACACAGCGCCCATCGCTGCTCTTGATATGATAGAGGAACTTTCAATCGGCCATGCAATAATCTCAAGAGCTGTTTTTACAGGCTTGGATCAGGCCGTTAGAGAAATGGCGGCAATAATCAACCAGGCTTCTCTTTCATTTTAACTACAATAATTATAGAGGGATGATTCCACTGATATAATATTTGTATATCCGATAATACCAGCTGAAACAAGAGCTTCTGTTATTGGAGATTGACAATAATAATTCTGGTGTGGTAATAACAACCAACTTGCCTGGATGGTGGAATTGGTAGACACCCGAGACTTAAAATCTCGTGAGCCTTGCGCTCGTGTCGGTTCGAGTCCGACTCTAGGCACCAGTGAACAAAGGCTTTCAGGGCTTAACCGCCTTGAAAGCCTTTTTTGTACTACATGTTTCAGTGCCTAATCTCTGCCTAATTTATAGTTTCCTGAAATAAAAATCCCTTCCAATCAAGGAAGAGGGTTTTAATGCTTTTAAAAGATGGAAAAAACCGGTTTAAGCTGTTGTTGTATACGTAACAAGTAAAGAGGAGTGCAGAGGGTCATAAGCACAAACATCAGCAAGACATATCAAGAGATTTATCCCTACCCCATCCCTCTAATTTGACATGCTATTCTTTTCAATGATATAAGTAATTTAAAGATTTCCAATTAAAAAACACGTTCATAAAGTGTTCTTGAGAATGGGTGATGTGTGGATTTGAAAACAGTTCATGTTGATAGAGAAAACTTTGCTACCATTAGCTGCCCCTACTGTGGTGTTAAGAAGAGAGTACCAGCAGAAAAATTTAAAGGTCAACAACACAAACTTACTGTTCGCTGTAAGTGTGCAAATCACTTTGACGTCCAGCTTAACTTTAGAAGGTATTACAGAAAGAGTGTAGCACTACCGGGCGAAATCATGATTTCGTCATCCAATATGTCTGATTGGAGAAAGATGGAAGTCTGTGATCTGTCAAGGAGTGGCTTACGTTTCAAAATGCTTGATTTTGCTGTTATAAAGAAAGACGATATACTCCGTGTCAGGTTCAGTTTTGAAACTAAGAAGACAGTACTCCTTGACAAGGAAGTTGTCGTAAACTTTGTAGATGGCGACTTCTTTGGGTGTGAGTTTACTGATTTGGCTAAAGAGGAGAAAGAATTGGGTTTCTTCCTCTTTATGTGATTAACAAAGTCTACCGAAAAATATAATTTTCAGAGGACAATAGAAAACCCCTTCCAAGACGGAAAGGGGTTTTTAGCGTTAAAGAACCTTTTAAAAGTCGTTATTATGGCCAGATGCACTTTGATCAGTATGCTGCCCTGCTAATCAAAATGGCAGGTACAGGGAAAAAGAAAAAAGAACCAGGCCGCAACAATTGTCCGTATTGGACATGAAAGCTGCATAACAGATTTAAAATACAACTATTATAGAAATAACAGTAAAGTAAAACATACCAAAATAAAGCTGCATCTTGTTGTTATTGAGTTCAAACTTATCAACAAAATATCATAGCTACCCTGCAAGAGGGTTTTGAAAGCTAAAAAAACACAGCAGATAAGTTTGGCTATCGATTGGCAATAACGAGAAGTTGCAAAAACGTAAAAAAAGCATCCGGGATGTTTGGGTTTTGATCAATTCTGGATACTTTTCAACACTCTTTTATATGATGTCAAGGAATATTTATATGGTATCAACAGAACTTACCTGGGTTGCACCTGTGTGTTTTGCTGTTGACAATTAGATTTGGGCGATACTATATATAAGACAATACAATTTCGTTTACTCTAAAAAAACAATCCAAACGTACCTATCCTCGCTGAAGATACTATTCAGATGAGAGTCTTATGTGAGAAAATTGGTACATTCGTTGTCGATATCCATACCCGTAATCCTGTTGTTGAAATGCCATCAACAGGTCTTCATATTTTGTGTTGGGCAAAGAGAGTTACTGTAAGAATAGTTCTTATCGATGTTGGCTTTTAGCGATTAGCTTATAGCTTATAGCTAAAATATTCTCTTTGAAAAGCAGCCTAACTATCTGAATAAAAACTATTTTTTACTTTTCGTTCAGACACTGACTATATAAGACAGCAACACCTGATGAAACCAGGAAAAGCTTGGTTTATCATAGAGTTATTTCATTTTACGCGGAGGAATATTGCTTATGAAAAAGAAAAATGTGATTATCACTGCAATTATTGTGGCTGCTTTTGCTCTGACGTTTACGGTAGGACCTTTGCAAGCTGCCAAAAGACGTTATGTTTCCATTGCTGCTGGATGGGTTACCGGAGCATATTTCCCGATGGCAGGAGCCATCTCGAGAATTGCCTGGAAACATCTTAAAGATGAAGGCATTAAGGTGACTGCTGAATCTTCAGGTGCATCGGTCGCAAATGCAAAACTCATCGGTGCAGGAGACACTGATTTTGCAATCCTGCAGAATGATATTGCATCTTATGCCTATAACGGAAAAGAAGGGATGTTTAAAAAGCCCATTAAAGAACTTTTGGGCGTTTGTACCCTCTTTCCCGAACACGTACAGGTCATTGCTAGAAAAGATTCCAACATTAAATCCATTGCCGATCTCAAAGGTAAAAAAGTTGCAATCGGTCCTGTGGGCTCCGGTACTATGGAAAACACAACCCAGATTCTTGAAGCCTGGGGATTGACAGTTAACGATCTTGCCAAGGCTGAACAATTGACAGCCTCCCAGGCAGCAGATTATCTCAAAGACGGAAGACTCGATGCTGCATTTTTTACAGTTGCTCTGGGAGCGGCAGTTATTATGGATACTGCTCTGATGGTTCCCATGGACATTGTACCTGTTGAAGGCCCCAATGTTGACAAACTCATAAAAAAATATCCTTTTTATGCCAAACAGACTGTTCCGGGAAAAACCTATAAAAACAATGATAATGATGTCCCTACCGTATCTGTAATGGCCATGTTGGCAGCAAGTTCAGAGCTTGAAGGAGATATTGTATACGCCATAATTAACGCCATTTATTCAGATCTCCCCCAGCTCAAAAAAGCCCATGCAAAGTTTAAGGACATTGAAATGAAAAACGGCCTTGTGGGAATGGGAATTCCTCTTCACCCGGGTGCTGAAAAATTCTTTAAGGAGAAGGGCATAATTAAGTAAAGAACTCAAAGTTCATATGTATAAACGCATTTGTTAAACCATAAAGTACCAGGTATGACGGTTATTCATATCTGGTATTTTTTTTGATATGGGGAGATATCTAAGTGGAAAAGGAAGTGGTTCGGGACAATGTTGAGGCAGGTGAGATAATCATGGAGGAATCTGAATCCGGTTCCAGAAAGCTTTCAGGGAATTTGGGTAGGTTCGTTTTTGCAGTTGCTATTGCAATGTCCCTTTTTCAGATCTATACAGGCTTTGCCGGAGAGCTTGCAGGTTCAAAACAACTTTCCATCCACCTTACCTTTGCCATGATTTTATGTTTTGCTTACTTTCCGGCAAGAAGAAAATCACCAAAAAACAGAATACCGCTTCCCGATATGATCCTGGGAGTTTTTGCAGCAGGATGTGCATTTTATCTTTTTGCAAACTACAACCATGTGGTGACATCGGTCGGGGATGCCGAACCCTATGATATTCTCATTGGATTTGGCTTGATAGTCCTGGTTTTAGAAGCCACCCGAAGAAGTATCTCACCGATCTTACCCCTTATCTGCATTGTTTTTTTATTGTATGCCTATTTTGGTCCCTATCTGCCGGGAGAACTTGCCCACCGCGGTTTCAGGGTCAAACGAATTGTAGACCACATCTTCATGTCCGGGGAAGGACTCTGGGGAGTACCCCTGAGGGTATCTGCAACCTTTGTGTTTCTCTTTGTCCTGTTTGGTGCCTTTCTGGATAAAATCGGGGCAGGAGCATACCTTATCAATCTTTCTTTTGCTGTGATGGGCAAGTATCGGGGAGGTCCTGCAAAGGCGGCTGTTGTTGCCTCCTGTGCCATGGGTTCCATTTCGGGATCATCCATTGCAAATACGGTTACAACGGGGGCCATGACCATCCCTTTGATGAGAAAAGTAGGCTTCAGTCCGGTTACCGCAGGTGCTGTTGAGGTGGCGGCTTCAACCAATGGCCAGCTCATGCCTCCCATCATGGGGGCTGCGGCATTTATAATGGCTGAAATCATTGGTGTTCCCTATATCGAAATTGTGAAAGCGGCTTTCATCCCTGCCGTTTTATCCTATACGGCAATTTTTTCAATTGTCCATCTGGAAGCCGTTAAAGAAAATATAAGGGGACTTACAAAGGAGGAAACCCCTGTTTTCTTTAAAACCTTTATTTCCGGGTTTCATTTTCTCATCCCCCTTGGCATACTGATCTGGCTGCTTCTTGTTGTCAGGTGGACTCCGACTACAGCAGCATCCTGGTCTATTCTTGCAGGGGCTTTCACTGCCCTTGGCAACAACTATCTCAGGAACGTAAAATTTTTTCCTGACATGGTAAAAGAAAATTCAGACAGCAACGATCCTGCGTTTCTTGAGTATAAGGCAGACCCTGATAATTTTTTATTTGGAAGAACCAGAAAAGAATTACTGGATTCCCTTGAAACCGGTGCCAGAAATATGGCAGGCATAGCCGTGGCCTGTGCCAGCTGCGGAATTATAGTCGGTGTTGTGACATTGACAGGCCTGGGTCTTAAAATGGCCGTCCTGATAACAGAGGCCGCTGGCGGAAATCTCCTGCTGACCCTTATCTTTTCAGTTTTTGCATGTATCATTCTCGGTATGGGCCTTCCCACTACCGCAACCTATATTATCATGGCTGCCATGACAGCGCCTGCGATAATGACGATCAGTGCGGATCTGAGCCTTGGTCTTCCCATAATTGCGGTTCATTTGTTTGTTTTTTATTATGGAATCGTAGCCGATGACACACCTCCTGTCGGCCTGTGTGCCTATGCTGCGGCAGGAATATCCGGTGCTGACCCTGTGAAAACTGGATTAAAGAGCTTCAGGCTTGATTTAGCGGCTTTTACCCTTCCGTTTATGTTTATCTATAATACAAAGCTTTTAATGATGAACACAACTCTATTAGAACTTTGTTACATGATTCCGATATGCATCATTGGAATGTTCTGCTGGTCGGTCTTTATTCAGGGATTTTGGATTGTTAAAACGTATCTGCTGGAACGTGTTGTCTTTCTGGGGCTGGCTTTTTTACTTGTGAATCCTGGTGGTATTTCCATTTTGAAAATGGAGATAAATCAACACATTGTAAATGTGGCTGCCATTCTTGTCATGGCTGCGATATATTATTGGCAAAAAGCACGTAAAACCAAAGAAACTGAATCGGAAATCATTGCAGGTTCAGCTTGACAAGTAAACATATATTCTTTTTTATTTCTGGGGCTGCAGCACTTTTTCTTGCTTTACAATGCATTAAGCTTAGCAGCATAACAGTTCGACTTCCCAAGGATAATAGTGAGATTATTCATCTTAGTCCAGTTGACACTGGAGATCGGTTTTCGTTGACCTATCATCATTCTGTGGAAAAAACTCTGGTTAAAGGGATCTTTGAAGTTTCCCAAGTTCCATCCATCCTTGCTGTTGAAACAAGAATGACCTCTGTGGGAACGGGGCTTCCGAATACTTTTTCTAAAAGAACATCCAGGGATGGGAAATGGATTGTTGTGGATGAAGAAAAAAAAGAGATTGATAATTTCCGTTTTTTTATATCCCGGGTGAACAACACGTATCTAACAATTCCGAGCGGGATCATTGACTTGATGACGCTTCCTTCCGGAACCGTGATTGTACTGGGAGTTGAAAAGATTTCTCTTATTCGTTATCTTTTTTATAAGTATAAGAAGTTTTTAACTGTTCAGCTGAGGTTGCAAATAGTATCGGAAATATCAGAAGTTCGCTTTGAGTGACGCCATAAACCCATCCATGGGGGCTTGACCGTGGCCGTCCGGACCACTGACACCCTCAAATCGAACTTTTGATGCTTCCTTCTTGCTGAGTTTTGTCCTACCTGAATAGTTACAGGAATTTTTTAAATTAAATTCAATTAAGAGATTTAGAAAAATGGTAGAAATTCCAGGAAATCTTTTTCCAAGAAAATTAGATAGACATCTGCCCATGGCGAAAACTGCCCACGGCATTTTTATTGAGGATGAAAATAAAAAACAATATATGGATGCCAGTGGCGGTGCTGTCGTAGTGAATGCAGGACATGGCAGAGAAAAAATTGCAAAAGCGATTTATGATCAGATTTTATCTCATGATTATATCCATCCCACCATGTTTACCACCAGGCCTGTGGAAATGCTTGCAGCCTCTCTGGCTCGAAAAGCTCCTGGTGACATCAACAGGTTCTACTTACTCTCAGGAGGGTCTGAAGCCAATGAGGCTGCCATAAAACTTGCAAGGCAGATACACATTGAAAACGGTAATGAGACAAAATACCGTCTCATAGGAAGATGGAAGTCATACCATGGTTTAACCCTTGGCTCTCTTGCAGCCATGGGAAGGACCAGTTTTAAAACTTCTTTTGTTCCTTTATTAAAAGAGTGCCTGCATATACCAGCTCCATATTGCTACAGATGCTCTTTTGGACTTAAATACCCTTCCTGTAAATCACGATGTGCCCTGGCACTGGATGAAATGATAGTAAATAGTGGGCCCGAGACAATATCTGCATTTATTGCCGAAACAATTCCCGGTGCCACAATCGCTGCCTGTATTCCACCAAAAGAGTACTTGAAAATAATTGCCGAAATCTGTCATCACCACAATGTTCTTCTTATTCTTGATGAGGTGATGTGTGGTATGGGAAGGACTGGTGAGTGGTTTGCCTGTAACCATTTTGATGTCATTCCTGATATAGTCACCCTTGGCAAGGGGCTTGGTGGAGGTGTCATTGCTCTTTCCGCCTTAGGGGTTAAAGAGCCTCATTTTAATGCAGTCAAAGATAACAGCGGATCTTTTATGCATGGGGGAACCTTTTCCCACCACCCGGTTGCCGCTGCCGGAGGACTGGCTTTAATTGAAATTCTTGAACAGGAAAAACTTATTCAAAGAGTGAAGACAGAGGGTGAAAAATTAGGAAATTTATTAAAGAAACATTTACTGCCCCTGCCGCAGGTTGGAGATATCCGGGGCAAAGGTTTTCTGTGGGGAGTTGAAATTGTTAAAGATAAAAAGACTAAAAGGCCGTTTCAACGATCCTTAAAAATTGTGGAAGGTATCTGGAAGGATCTTTTTGAGCGGGGATATATAGTTTACACATCAACCGGGCTTGCAGGGGCTAATGGTGATGCCCTTGTAATAGCACCTCCTTTCATTATCAATGATGACGAAATGGAGATGCTTGTCAACGCCATTAAATCTACATTCCTGGATTTTTTTAAGGAGGATGGTTAAGAAAAGACGCCATCAATAAGGATTGAAATTCAAAATCATAGAGAAAGTATTTCATGGGTAAAAAAATAATAATCACTGCTGCTCTTGTTGGGTCCAGGCCTATGAAAGAGAATAATCCGGCCGTTCCCTATACTCCTCGAGAAATTATCACAGCAGCCGTTGAATCTCACAAGGCGGGGGCTGCTGTTGTACATATCCACGTCAGAGATCCTGAAACAGGAGCTCCTTCCAGTAGTGCTCAACACTTCAAGGAAGTCCTCGAAGGGATAAGGGATAAATGCGATATTATCGTGAATTTAACCACAAGCGGTCTCAATATTGAAGGTCCAGATGCCACGGAAGAACGCCTCAAACCTGTCTACCTGAAACCTGACATGTGTTCTTACGATCATGGCTCTATGAATTTTTTTGACTGGGCATTTGTGAACTCTCCAGAGTGGGCTGAAAAGTGTGCAATTGCCATGATGAAAGCAGGGGTAAAACCTGAGATAGAAGTTTTCGATGTGGGACATATTCACCAGGCAAAAAATCTAATAGAAAAAGGACTGATTGTCCCTCCCCCTTATTTCCAGTTATGTATGGGGGTGAAATGGGGTATCGGTGGAGAGATTGAGGATTTACTTTTTATGAAAAACAAGCTTCCCAAGAACGCTTTATGGAGTGTTCTTGGAGTCCAAAAAACACAACTTCCAATGATTACAATGGGCATGCTCTTAGGTGGACATGTAAGAGTGGGATTTGAGGATAATATATATCTGAAGAAGGGGGTATTGTTCCGTAACAACGCCGCTGCCGTGGAGATGGCTGTCAATTTAGCAGAAAAACTTGGAAGGAGTGTCGCTTCATCCACTGAAGCTCGTAATATCTTGGGTATAGATTGATCTACTAACAAAAAAATATCAAAAAAAGGAACGATCAACAAAAAAGAAAATCGATCAGACGATAGTAAAAACAATTGTCCCAAAAGGACATCTACGTGTGGCTATAAATTTGGAAAACTGCGTTTTGGCGCAAAAGAACTCCGAGACCGGATCAATTGATGGAGTATCCGTCCGACTTGCGGAGACTTTTGCAGATGAGCTGGGGTTGGCTCTCGAGTTTATCGAGTTCCCTGCAGCAGGCAAGGTCGTCGATCCAGCACAGTCATGGCAAAGGAGTGGGTATATCTGTCTCATGCCATGTCTGTTGACAACTATTTTCTCGCCAGGTACGCGATTACAGGATGAACCATTTTTATGTTGTGTTAATTGTGATAAGGTTTACCTTCATGCAATGCTACGGGTAATCCGTTAATCAGATCACGCACAGCGTCACTCGCGCCTGTCTTGTCGTACTTTTTCATTTCAGTTGCCACATGAGATTCTTGCTGATCAAAATTTAAGGGGACGCAAGATGAAACTCTTTATTGGCAATTTGCCTTATGATATTTCAGAATCAGAATTAAAGAACCTTTTTGCAGAATATGGTGACATTGTAGAAGCTAAACTTATGGTGGATCAATTCACAGGAAAATCAAGAGGATTTGCTTTTGTTGAAATGTCATCACGTTCTGGCGGACAGCAAGCGATGGAAACATTAAATAGGAAAAAATACAAAAATAAAGAACTCGTGTGCAGTGAGGCAACACCACAAAAGAAAAGTAAGCGTCGTCGATAACCCCTAAATTGGCAGTAACCCCGTTATATAATTAACACTAATTCAAGTGTAGGCAAAGATATTACAGGTTGAGGTGCCTCCCGAGTTTGAGATTAGTCCTGTACATTGGTTTTTAAATTTTAAATTAATGGTGATTTTTTTGCAAACGGTAGTTAAAAAATGGTTCCGTGATAAAGCATCTGGACTTCTCGATAACGGAGGTGGTCCAGACATAATAGTTCGCAAGACCGACCTTGTTAACTGTCAATTCTTGAAAGTTGGTGCAACCGTTCAGTTTGAATGTCACCTGGATAAACAAGAATTAGTCGCTAAAAGAGTCAAGCTTCTGGGTCAGAATAAAGTGAACAATCCCAAAAATAAAAACTGTGGTGTCAAAAAATCTCCTTTTGGTGTGATGACTTAAATTGTACTCAATGAGGAAGTATGTGCTTCGGCACTCCTTAGTTTGTAGCAATAACTTTACAGTTTAGATTGTATGGTTGACACGCGTAAGAATTTGAGAGTCTGCCAACCACAAAATCTTACGTTTATTGGGGTGAGATTCTACCTGAGCACGGTAAGCTCTTCCGATAGACAGGTAGGGTAAGATGTTTCCTGTATCTGCAACTTGAGCCTCGGTCCGATTATGCCTCAGACTCGTCTTTCAAATTTGTGAGTAGGTTGTTAGGCACAGTGGTTAGCTACACGACATAATCTTAAAGGAATCGGGGTATTATTTAACCTTTTTCCGACTACAGCCACACCCCAGATTGTCCAGATTATCTCTTTGATAAGTGATAAAGAGAAATGAGTTGGAGGCCGGTTAATTGAAACATTAGCTTCAAATGTGTCAGTCCGAGTGTCGATTACTACATTTTCAGGAAACCTCAAGATAGATTCCCGCCTGCACTGGAATGACGGGCTGGTATGCTTTTTGCGACACCAACAAGATTGATGAATTCGTAAAAAAGTAGATTGCCGCTATAGATGGCTAAATTAAAAATCTAGCCTGATCTTTAAAAACTGAGGTGTTACATGGCATTGATTCAAACGGTAACAATGGAAGATGCAGAAGGTAAGGTCAAGGAAGTTTATGACCAGTTGATGGAAACAGCTCGGGTGGTTCCTCGCCCAATGCAGATGATGAGTACCAGCCCTGATCTCCTGGCTATCCAGGTTCAATCTCTGGAACACTATTTTCGGCACCCTACCCTCGGGTTTGCCCTGCTGGCTCACATCCGTCTGCTGGTTGCCCATCACTTCAAATATCCATACTGCGTAGAGTTCAACAGCAGCCTGCTACAGATGCTAACTGACATCACCGATAAGCAACTGGATGCTGTTAAAGCAGATCCTGCTACAGCGCTTTTGGAAGATAGAGAGAAGGCAATGCTCCTTTTTGTAATGAAGAGTGTAATTACACCGGATGCTGTGGAACAAACGGATGTGAACACTTTGAAGGAGATGGACTGGACTGAGAAGGACATCTTTGAAGCTGCTCATCACGGTGCCGACATGATTCGGCATGGGACTCTGTTCAAGGCATTTAAGATAGCAGAAAAATAAAACAAGATCATTCCAAATGATCTTGGCACATAACCATTTTGAAAAGGCCATTCCCTGCCAGGGGAACGAACATGGCCTTTCATATAATCTATCAGACTGATTTAAGACAATAGAAAGAGCAAGGTATGCTGCAGATAATTGACTATTTAATACATTTTAATACATTTCTTTTACTCTTTGGATCGTATAGAGGATTTCAATGGAATTACAACTGACTCTTCTTGAAAACAGTTTTACAATTCATCGATTCTCATCAAACCAGAAGGTTCCAAATCAGGTATATGAGAGCCCATTTTATTCAATCAGTAAAACCTATGATGAATTATCAATTGTCTGTACCTCGACCACCCAATTGAAGTCAGAGAAGTCAGAGAATGGTTGGTCTTGTATCAGGGTTGCGGGTTCCTTGGATTTTTCTTTAACCGGCATCCTGTCAAAAATTTCAGCAATTCTTGCTGAAGCTGAAATAAGCATTTTTGCAATATCAACCTTTGATACTGATTACATCCTGGTAAAATCAGAAAAACTACCGTCTGCAAGAGAGGCGTTGCTTGCAGACGGGTATGCTTTCACCCCTTGATGATATTACAACTCAAAAGTACTTATCCAAGTTGTACCAGATAGATTTAAATTAGGTTTCCCAGGTTTAATTGTGTAAGCTGACTTTAAAATATTTTTGCAATATGAAAAAAGAAGTTATTTTTTGCTCATGATAAGAGTGAATGCAAATAAAGGATAGAGCCCTATGCCGACAAAAACGATTAGCCTCATTTTACTTATTCTGCTCATCCTGGTTGGGGCAGCAGAGGCCCAGGTGTCAATCACCTACTCATCCAGGGGTAAACAACATTTTACCATGACCATTCCCGATGATTGGCGGGTAAATGTCGGTTCTGAAACAGATCCCTCTCAACTGCCTGAAGAAAAGAAGACTCCATC
>DEIL01000271.1 GCA_002352445.1 Desulfobulbaceae bacterium UBA2775 | reverse complement strand
CCATTTTCTCAAGTAATCAGAATTTCTGTGATTTTCTTTTGGGCGTGGCCGCCGGATCACATTATTTTGATCAATCGAACCTCTAGATACAGGAAAGTTGGGATTTTTCGGTGTTAATAAGCACTCGACAACCATTTGACATGATAGCGGAAAATAATACTTCTTGGGAGAAAGCGCCATATTTGAGAATTGGTACCCCTTCGTGGACTCATTCAGAACCCAGTTGACGGTTCTTCCCGGAGAAATAATGGACACAATCCTTGTTGCTCAAAATCAAGTGAAGGATGGGTTCCTTACCGCGCAGTTGTAACGGTTTCCCATTGGACTATGAGACTTATATAGGGTGGAGTAGTAGGAGCTGTCCAAACCCGCAGGTCCAAGTCACTGTTGTGGGGAATGTGACAGTGTTTAAAGGAAATCTTTCTCTATTAAATCATTTCCTCTATCGCATCATTGTATTACCAACTTCCTGCACTTTTCGACTATTCATTGAAACGGTACAGCTGGCTCCTGGGAATAAGTAGTAATTTTCCTGCTAAAATCATATCATTTTCGGCATATTGTAAACAAGTTTTTCTCACCTCATTGATAAGTATAGCGGCATGGGTTTCACCCCAGAACCAATTTGTAAATACAGTACCATCCATTGATTCACCAGGTTGAGCGGATAGTCCCTCGAAATAGCAGGTTTTGAGGTCTTCTGATGCCATGCGCAAGATGTCAGAGAGTTGTTTCCCACCTATGCTTGTCCCCTCAATGTTTCCCGATATGAAATTGCAAAACAGGTCGCCGATTTCGTCCGGAGTAAGACTACTGACCCCGAGAATTGAGAGGTTTCGTTTCTCACAGGCTAGATTGTGCCATGTTTGCATCGAGCTGTATTCGTTTCGGAACTTTAAAAAAAGATCATCCTGATTTGTCAGCTCTCCTGTTTGTGCTGCAAAATTTACAGGACAGGCCATCTGCACCTGTACTGATTTACTTTCCACGGCATCATGGGGATAATCCTCAAGCACCGGGCCTGTTGAATACTCAAGCAGTGATAGTGCATGTTTGATAACATCGCGCTGAAATTTTGGATCTTGTGGATTACCAAGCGGCCTTCCGAGCGGAAAGCTCACCCACAACGCCCGCGGGGGTTTAATGATTTCTGTATGTTCCCGGATTAGGCTTATCTGAGTTGTGGCAATACCAGCGCTTTCCATGAAATGTCCCAGCCCGCCAACTGCGCGCGTACAATTGGGTCAAACCGGCACAAGTAACACAGCATCAACATGATCTTTTTTTAAAATTGCAGCGAGTTGATACGCTTCCTGTTCCATTTGGTCTGGCGGAGTTGCCCCCATGAACGAATAATGGTATTCGGAAAGACTTCCTATAAATCCTTGTTCTTCCAGTTCCCTCAACCTATCTAATGGAAAAACCATGTTCATATCCATATGGAATCCGGTACGGTCAAAATTCGTTGAAATATGGCTCATAACAAGATCCTGGGCCTCAACGTCTTTTGCGATCAGTCTATAGCCTGTTTCTCCTACACCAAATGGCCTGTCAGATCGGCGATGTAAGCCCGCTGTAGAGATCAGCACTATACGTGCTTGCGAGACCTTCAATCCGGTAACATAGGGGGACGATGTGTAGGTCGGACAAGGGAGTTTGAGTAGATGTTCACGCTCTGTTTCTTCATATTGTGCAAGACGTACCATAGTCGCTCCTTATTATTGCATGACAGATTATATGCACATACCAATGATTGATAACACTGCTTAAAGAATTAATAAAATTTTTATTTTTTAGACATCACAAGGAATGTTCATTTATCTTGTCGGCCAGATCGAGAAGACTACTCACAGTAATTGAGGGATCTATCCCCCATGGGTCGAAGATTTCCTCTGGAGAGCGACGAAGCCAGGCAGATTTCATCCCGGCCGAAATCGCTCCAATAACATCAAAAGGATTACTTGAAATCAACCATGCATTGTAGCCCATTGCTTGCGCCTTTCTTAAAAAATGGCAATACGTTCCAGTGGACGGTTTGAATGTCTTAATATCGTCGACACTCACAATATCGAGGAACAAATTTCTGATGCCTGCGGTATTCAACAACATCTCAAGAGCATCTGCCTTACCATTGGAAAACGCATAGAGACGAAAACCGGCTGTCTTCAACCGAGTTAACCCCTCTTTAACATCATTAAATGCGGGAAGAACGCGGTAAATGCCCAGAAGCTCAGCCTTCTGTTCATTAGTGAGGGATACTTTGTGGAAAGCACAGGTATAGTCAAGCGCCTGACTTGTACAAACAGCAAAGTTCTCGTAGTTTTGCATAAGTGATCGCCGAAAAGAGTATTCCAATTGCTTGTCACGCCAAGTTTGAGAAAAGCTCTCTGCTTCATTATTGATAAGCTTTTGTAATGCTGCAACGACCCCGTTGGTGTCTATCAAGGTTCCATACACATCAAATGCAAGGGTCGTCTTCATTGGGTTCTCCTATTGTTGGTTAGCTTGCCTGCGCTCTATTTTTGTGCAATCAAGAGAGATAGTAAAATGTTTACCTTACATCGTATACATCTTTTGCAGCCTTTGTGCAATTTTCCGGCCACGGGCTGACCATGTCCAGCAAATCACCGCGATGGCCCTGGAGATGCGGGACTATGTGCGCCGTAACGAGTTTTTCGGACTTAGGCTGGTATTTCGCATGGGCATAAACTCCGGGCCAGTGGTAGCTGGAGTGATTGGCTGCAAGAAGTTTATCTATGATTTATGGGGTGATGCGGTGAATACTGCCAACCGCATGGAGTTCCATGGTCAAGAAGGCATTCTCCAGCTTGCCCGTGCTACCTACGAGCTGGTAAAAGACGACTCCGTGTGTGAGGCCCAGGGTACGATAAATGTAAAAGACAAGGGCGAGATGGACGTGTGGTATGTAACTGAAAAAAGGAATAACAAGTTCTAAAACCGGAATGGTCAACCGCAGCAGTCGGTCCAAGACTCAACTAAGATACCTGCAGCAACGATGTATGGGTTTTCAGATGAACTCCATATGGTATCAGTATCAATAATACCTCCTACATCAGTCGCATATACTGGATTATTAAGAAGAACAAAACAGATGGTGAAGACAAGAACCGTTAATGATTTACTGACGAATAAATTCACATCTTCCTCCTTTTGATTTGTACTACAATAAAAAAGCCGAGCCACCCCTTTTAAAAGGCAACCCGGCTATCTGGCAAGATCCGTGGCTTTCCGTCCCTGTTTCACAACAAGTTTCACTTTTCTTATTTGCATATCATTACTAATAGTAAAATATATATGAGAAGGGGTAGATTGGTCAAGGGAACAGCGTGGTATGTTGTTGTGTTTTTAATCTAATTTTGTAGCACCTGTTGAGGTGAAAGGCTTTCCCGGTGGAAAAAAGATTGGTAATGTTGCGATACGGCAAACTCAAAATTGAATATATGCCCGTCCGTCTTCGGCCAGGATTACCTCTGAAGTCTTCGCTGGCTTATCCTTTGGTTCCTCCTCAACTGCCGTTTTGACTTTGCTCTTTTTAGGTGTTATCGTTTTACTATCTTGTGGAAGATCACCACGGAGCGTTTCGGACGATTCAGAAAGGGGGTTCGCAGTACTGGAATATTCATCTTTCGCCACAGGTATCTTCCACAATAATTGTTTCTTTTCAACAGAAGAATCGGAATTGCTTTCAGACACAGCGTTCGGGGGTTCCTGCCCGGATTTATTCTCAGGGGTGACCGCAAAGTCTGGTTGCTGACCGGGAGCAAGGGTTTGTGTGTTCGCAGCAGACCAAAACATCGGAGTTGTTTTGACTATTTTTAGGTGTTACAGTTTTAGATGAAGTATCGGAATTGCTTTGGCCCGAGAGTGGCGGGGATTTATCGTCGCCCATTAATGCGTTAGGGGTAGTCGTAGTAGAAGCACTATTTGGCTCATACGCGCCCTTTCAAAGTAATTCCTCTGATAGATTGTCCTTTACGTATGCAACTTGTTGTTCCTTTTGGTCATTTTCATACTCAGCAATAGAACTAATGGGAGGGTTAAGATTGTATTTCAATGAACATCCTGTAAGAACAAATCCGAGGAATATGATAAGTGGTAATTGTATGAATTGTTTCATCTTACACCCTCCCTTTCGGAACATTCCCACATATCTAGATTCTGCAAACAAGAGTAATAAGTTTTTCATTTTCTCCTCCTGACAATATTTACTGGATATTCTAATAAGAACCATGTTCTTTCTAACGGTAGTTGTTACAGTTATCGTGCCAATGATTCATAATTAATTAAATATTAAGCAATATCATGATATTATATCAAAATAATATAAGATTGTAATAGATGGACGGAGATCGCAAGTCCGGATAACCGTTCTCTTGTCTCGAGACACATGCACTTGAGTCCTTTTTTGCGAACTATTTCTATTTCAAAATGTCGGTAAGGAGGAAATTGCTACTTTCAAGAGATCCTTATTGATACAATGAAGCAAATAGCCTAGCGATTAAATAGGACTCAAATTTTGGTTACTCATGATGTATCAAAGGTGTGTTATGAACCTTTACTTCAGGATGCTGATAGTTCTCCTCAAGATCTGGATTGGACACAAAAAATCTTAGGAAGAAGAATCAATTTTGTATTTCCGTGTATATCCTTTCGATTGCAATATAAATTTACATTTACCTCGATGTTACATTGCTACTATATATGCCGAAGAGAGTCTGTGTATCTCCTGTAACTTTTACCTACTTCCCAATATGAGAGTCGAGTTGCCTGGGCCAGGGAATGAAAGATATTTCCCAGATCTTTCCTAATTGACAAGAACCTCATCAACACGCTTACGCTGATCTGCATTCAGCGTTGCATACCATTGGTCAAACTCAGGAAATTTGGTCTTACACTTACCCATTTCCAGCATAATAAATTCTCGCTGGTAGGCCGCTCTTCGCAGGGAACCTATGCCGCCGTGATATGTGGCTTTGCATTGATCCGGTGTTGGCATGGTACTTTTTTCTCCTTTTCCAATGGTGGATCAGGAAAACCACTATTCCGGCAAATAATGATCGTATTATCTTCAACATTGAATACTGTTTATATATCAATCCAATAAATCAGGGTACATTGCTTTTGCACAACTCGGGCACATACCGTGACTGAAATCTGCTTCAGAATGTGTGATAATATAATCTTCTAAATTGTTCCAATCACCCTCCTCATCCCTGATTTTTTTACAACTGGAGCATATGGGTAAAAATCCTTTAAGAATTTTCACTTGTTCGAGTGCTTTTTCCTTTTCTGCGATTGCCTTCTCCCTTCTCCTTTCGGCATTTTTGCGCAACAGGGTGAGGAACGCTGTGCCCCAAATTGAGAAAAGTGCAAGAAATCTATTGGATATTTCCTGTTCCAAACCACTTCCATAAGGTGAGTAGATAAATCCTATGATGGTAAGAATACTGCAATAAGCTGCAACAAAAAGAGTAAAGTGGCGATGGGGTGACCAGAGTGAAATGAGCACCACGGTAATGTAAGGTACACCACCCGCAATACCCTGAGGTGTAAGGAGGTCGATAATAAAAATTAACGAGGAAACAATCACACAGAGAATATGAAACAGGTTATCAATAGGTTCTGATTTTTTTAGTGTTAGGAATTCAGGTATTTGTTTCATTTCTGAACCTGGAAAGAAATTGGCAGAGACATTAAGTCGTCATTGTACAGTCCATTGCTGCCAGTAGGTCAGTGCAACAGTAATAGCAATTCTGTACACATACTGATCAATAATCAATGAGGCATTCTTTACTCTATCTTCATTTAACGGAGCGGTCAACCAAACCACTATCCCGGCAAATAATCCTCCCTCACCGGTGAAAACACCTCAACCAGTACAGAATCCTGCAGCGCCTCTGCTCCGTGTTCTTTATCTCCTGCAATGCACCAACTGTCACCTGGATTGCAAAGAATTTCTTCTGACCCAACTAAAAACCTCACTTGTCCGGAAACAAGATACCCTGCTTGCTCATGGGGGTGGCTGTGCTGCGGCACGACACTGCCTTTCTGCAACCTGAACTCTGCCATCAGGGTTTTTTCGCCATGAACCAGCGTCTTTTGCTGGATGCCTTCCAGGGGTGTGGAATATCCTTCTTTGTTGTTTTTGTTAAACATGTTTACCTCACTTTGTATTTGTTCAGACTATTCTGTGCCAAATTTTTGTACTCTATGAAAATTGAAAAGGTTGTACAGGGGTTGTACAAACAACTAGTTAAACAAAAAAGCAGCTAACTCGAAGTGAGCTAACTGCTTGATTATATTGGTACACCAGGAGGGATTCGAACCCCCGACACCCGGATTCGAAGTCCGGTGCTCTATCCAGCTGAGCTACTGGTGCATTTAATGATTTCAGTAAGTTAGACGTTTAAAATAGCTAACTTTTTTGGTTGATTTTTGAAACTGTGCCCAAACTGTGCCCAGAGAGTGATTTAAGGTACTCACTCTGCCTTTGAGCAGCAAGTTTGAGGTCCTGATCATTGACAATATTATAACGGTCAAAAACACTTCGTGTTTTGTGGCCGGATATCATCATTGATACTCTTTCTGGTATTCCCGACCGGACCATATTGCGCACAGCAGTCCGTCTAAAATCGTGGAAAACTTTTACACCAATTCTCGCATCACTGCAAGCTTTCTTCCATGTCTTGTAAAACCGTTTCAACCTGTCATCGCCTTTACGGTTTAGAAAAACATATGGCAGTATCTTCTTGGCAGTTTTGTGTCTTTGCCGTTGCTCAATGAAGATTTCTCGAAGTTCCTCATCAAGATAAATCGTCCTGCCGTCATCATTCTTGGTTTCGCCGACTTCAAGTCGAACTATTCCAAGTTTTCTGTCGACCTGGCACGTTGTTCTTTCCTGATTAGTTAAATACTTGATACATTAAAAAATTAAATAGAGGAGATAGCACTGCTTGGAAAAAAGAACAAGAGCCTTTTTTCGTACTTCATGTGTTACTGCGATAATCTCTGTGTCGATGTGTCAAATCTTCAGCAACTCAGGAAAGGTGGAGTTATCGGTTAGATTGAGAAAGAGCGGGAACTTTATGGTCAAGCAGTATGGATCACACGAAGGGATGAATCCAGAAACAGGTGAAAAGGTTCAAGTAAAAGCAAAGAAATTACCACGTTTCAAAGTCGGTAAGGACTAGCGATTGAAGGTGAACGGGGAGTAGCTTCCATCATCTGTAAAAATCAAGACTAAGGGGCTGTAGGGAAATAACATGGCTGATATTGCGCTTAGATTTGGGTTGTATTTGGATGTTGTGATTGAAAAAAACCGCAGGCGTAGCTGGCTACGTTGAGGATTTTACGATTGAACAACATTCAAAGATAACCCGAAGATAAGATGCAAGATTGGCCAAGTTATTTTTTTACAGCCCCTAAGTCTGACAACTTTCGGACGGAGGCTTTGGCCTGATCTGACAGCTATAGCCAGAACATTTCAATCAGAGATATACAGGAATAAGGTTTTGTTCTTGTTTTTCCCGTTAACGTTAAACCTTATCACTGCTAACCTTATTTGACCGCTGCCCTCCAGTCCCATAGAATGAGACAAAATTGTTCTCTCACCTGATTACGATAAACCTTCAGTTCATCTACTCCCTTTCTGATTGAGATTGCCATGTATAACTATTACCTTATTATTATACGGTAGCCGCTTAATAATAAAGTTAGCAACAATGAAAAATAATTATGCAAATAATCCGAAAGTATAACGATAAAGATATAGAAGAAGTTTTATCCTCTTGGGAAAACACTCAAAAAATAGCTCACCCTTTTCTACCAGAAGATTTCCAAATTCAAGAAAAGAAAAATATACGAGAACTATATTTACCGAATGCAGATACTTGGATAATAGAAGTCAATAATAAAGTCGTTGGATTTATAGCGCTTATAGGAAACGAAATCGGTGGGCTATTTCTACAGCCGATTCATCATGGAAAGAAACTTGGAAAACTGATGGTAGATAAAGCTCAAGAACTTCATGGAGACCTTGTGGTAGAAGTGTTTGAAAAGAATTCGGTTGGTCGTAACTTTTATTCCAAGTATGGCTTCAAACTCATTGAAAAAAAGATTCATGAGCAAACAGGTGAATCAATCCATCGACTTAAATTTACAACCAACAAAGTATAATGAATTGCTAACCAGAGGGTCGACTTTACGGTAAAAACGCACAGGGTTCTATCCATACGCTATGCGCACTGAAAGTAACCCATAATGTTAGCATAGTAAATGGAGAATCAATTGGACTTATTATTTCGTCAGGCTCTACAATCAGATTTACCCAATCTTGTCAAAATGCTTGCGGATGATCAACTTGGTTCCAAAAGAGAAGATTTATCTCAACCACCAAACGCTCGTTACCTATCAATTTATAAAATAATAACAGAAGATCAAAACAATGAACTAATTGTTGCTGAAATTAACCATGAAATTGTCGGAATGTTGCAAATAACTTTTATTCCTTACCTTACCCATATAGGTTCCTGGCGTTGCTTAATTGAAGGAGTAAGAATCCATAAATTGCATAGAGGGAAAGGGTTAGGAGCAAAACTCTTTAACTGGGCTATAGGCAGAGCAAAAGAAAAAGGTTGCTCAATTGTTCAACTTACATCCGATAAACAAAGACCTGATGCAATAAAGTTTTATCAAAAGGTAGGGTTCATAGCTAGTCATGAAGGTCTAAAACTAAAAATATAAATGCTAACCAGTTACTAATAGGATTGGAAAATGAGCATTCAAGCATCTGTTTTTATCGCTACAAGTCTGGATGGTTACATCGCTCGAGAAGACGGCAAACTTGACTGGTTATATACTGCTAATGCAACCGTCCCTGAAGGTGAGGATTGTGGTTATTCCGACTTTATGAAAACAGTTGATGTCTTAGTAATGGGGAGAAAAACCTATGAAAAAGTATTGTCCTTTGGTCTGTGGCCATACGGAGGTACATCTGTAATAGTTTTGAGCAGTAATAAAATTGAAATCCCAAACGAATTAGTTCAAAGTGTTTCCTGTTCTTCAGAGTCACCAAAGGAGTTATGTAAACGGGACGGTTGGCTAACGAAGAAGTTAAACGTATATACGTTGACGGTGGAATTACAATTCAACGGTTCCTATTTGAAGGACTTATCAGTGATGTAACTATCACTGTCATACCCATAGTTCTTGGAAGCGGTAAACCTTTGTTTGGCAATGTAGAGAAAGATATTCCACTAAAGCATATTTCAACCAAAACCTATGATTTTGGTTTTGTTCAATCAACTTATAAAGTAATAAACTGAATATCAAAAAGGTCAATCTGGCAGACGAGGCTATGTTGATACTGTCAATACTAACCTCAACCAAATAGCAATTCTCATCAACTTGAGGTTATCTGCGATAGGGTCAGGTTTGTACTGAGCATGAATTTCAAAAGTCACTTAACAGGCAATGTTAAGTTCAATGATGAGTCGCTGATATTGCGTGATCAGGAAGAACCTCCACTCGGGATTGTTATAATTTCCTTCATCTTGCCAGCACCAATGTACAAACACACACTGTTCTATATTGTCGTGCTATCTTGTAAGTTGCCTTGCGTACGATCTTTCTATATATTTTGCTAGAGACATAATGTGAAACGTCATTGTTTTATCTCTTTATTCATTGGTTCCAGAGGCAAAGGGTCGCATAGGTTCTATACGGTCTCCACTGCTCGGCAATAGATAGTATTTCCTTCTTGGTGGGAGCCTTATTTCCTTTAGTCAACGCCTTTATTACCCCCAGATCGCTATAAGGAAAACTATCCATCATTCCAAGCCCCCGCATGGCTACATAGCTAACTGTCCAATCTCCAATCCCTTTTAAGGTGGAAAAGTCACGTTGGAAATCTTCCGGTGACTGATTTGGTGTCAAAATAACAGAACCATCTACTATTGCCTGGGTTGCCGTCTTCAGGGTTTCCTGCCTGGTTTTTGTTGCTCCTATTGTGCTGAGGTCAGTGGCTAGTAATTCATCAGGGTTTGGAAAGAAGTAGTCCAGCCCTTCTGGAAAGCATACGGGTGTTTCTTTTTTGGTCATCTTCGCAATTCTTCCGGCAAGGGTTGTTGCAGCCTTCACTGAAATCTGTTGCCCCAATATGGCACGGATAACGAATTCAAAAGGATCAAAAGCAACCGGCAGGCGTGGAGCATGACCTTCTATCATTCCACCGCAAAGTAATTTGTCAGTACTGAACAGGGCATTAATTACGGAAAAATCGGTATCGATGTCAAACATCCTGCGTACCCTGTGAGCAATTGCTGTATAGCATTTAGGGTCACTGTAAGCGATACTTAATTCAAGACAGGATTTATTTGGACAATCGAGAACAGTAAAAAACCCTTCTGCGTACTCGCTACGGAATGTTCTGTTGTAACTCTGATCAGTTATAACTTCCACTCCCTTGATGGCTCTGATTTTTAGGAAGGAAAGAGTGTGTGAAAAATTAAATGGCTTTTTATAGTTCAAAGACAGGAGCGTTGTTATTTGGTTTTGAAAACTCATTGTTAAATCTTTAATGCCAACTTAAATGATTTCTTTTTCTAAATGAAGTAGCTTTTTTTTGCGTTCGGCTCCCCATCGGTAACCACCCGTCTTTCCAGTTTTCGAGATAACCCTGTGGCATGGGATCACGACAGCAAGCTTATTTGAAGCACACGCAGATGCTACTGCACGGACCGCATTTGGTTTGCCCATCTGTTCAGCCACATCAGTATAGCTCATTGTTTCGCCGGGTTTGATTTGTCTTAAAACCTCCCAGACTTTTTGTTGAAAAGCTGTTCCTTGAATATCGAGAGGAATTTGAAAAGTATCTTCCGGTGATTCAATGAAATCAACCACTTCTTCGATAAGCGTTTTAAATCCTATATCAGCCTTATTAAGCTGAGCATTTGGGAATCTGGCCTGAATCTGTTCTGGAAGCGTGTCTGAATCATCTCCAAATTCAATTGCACAGATTCCACGATCAGTTGCTGCTACGATTACCCATCCAAGAAAACACTGCGCAAGTCCATAGGTTATCGTTACTCCATCTGCTCCTTTACGATAGACCTTGGGCTTCATTGCTAATTGATCTCGCTTTTTATCATAGGCACTACCACTGGAACCATATCCAGCTGAGTAAATCGCATCAGTGACTGATGGACTTGTTTTGAGATTTTCTTGAAAACGTCGTGATTGGTGCCTGGCAGCATACTGTTTAGGAGTGACACCAACTATCTTTTTAAATAGTCGATGAAAATGATAAGGACTCAAATTTACTTTGGCTGCTAATTCGTCTAGTTTGATAGAGGTTTCACTTTCTTCTATAATCCTGCATGCATGAATGATCTTCAGCTCTGTTTCCTCAGTCTTTGAAGTTTCGGTGGGCCTGCATCTTTTGCATGCTCGATATCCTGCCGCCTCTGCGTCGTCACAGGTTGTAAAGAATTCCACATTGGAACGGTTGGGTAACTTCGACCTACAACTTGGCCGACAATAGATACCTGTTGTTATGACTGCGTAGTAGAACGCACCATCAGCGCTGGAATTGTTCTTGCTAACTACGTTCCATCGAGCCTCATCCGTATTAAATTGTGCTGGAGTCATTTTCAGAACCTCTCGATCAATGACAATCAATGTATTCTTGCAATTGCTCATGCCATTTTACTGTATCATGCGTCTGTGGATCTGTTGCCTCATTCATTAAAAGATCAACTAAGTGCCTTGGGGTTTTTCCTCCAATGTGCATGGATTTTATGCAGGAAACGCAATATACACAAACATCTTCACAAGGCATTGATTCAGCTCGTTTTCTCATTGCTATATGAATCTTGTCCACGGAATGTTTTGGGTAAAAATCATCGCCGCAGCATATAGAGCGTGTGCCGTTAAATTTCGTTTCGAGAACTTCAATATTCATTTTTTTAAGTAAATTGCGAACAGCCCGATGAATTTGTGGTTTTTCACGCACGGGGCAAGCATCATGCACCGACATTTTTAATCCCTGATAATCGGGGTACGCAAACGGATCGAGATCATCAATAATCTCCCACAAAGATATTGTCGATATACCCTCATATAGGCTTCTGAACCGCCTATCACAACCCGCACATACATTTATTATCAAAGATCCTTTTTCGATTTGTGGTTCATGCCGGCAACATATTTTGTGTATAGCCGTTTCTTCATAGTTTTTGTTCAAATATTCTATAATCTTATTTTCGATTTCAGGTTTGTAAATGCTTATAGCGCAGCCAGGGTTAAAATATGTGTTCATTATTATATACTCCTTTCTCTTTCATTTCTATCAACACCGTCTAGATACTCTTTATTAATGCAATTGCCCAATTAACAGGCTTATGGTGATGGCGATAGCAATCAAGAACGTTGTTTTTAGAACTTCCCACAAACGCCCTGAAGAAACTATAAAATACTGATTCAGGATTTTACCTAATACTGGAAGGCCAAGCAGCGATTCATGGCAGTTCATTGATTTTACTTCTGGGTTCATGTGTTCTCCTCCGGTTTTTATTGATTGGATTAGACACAGTATATAGCCCCCTACACAATGGAACACTCAGGTTCTTGCTATCTAATTCAAATTTACGATTACCAAGGAAAATATTTGTTGTTTGCAGTGAATCTGATCTGAAAGATTATTCCTGTGAAGTTTCTGTTTAGAGTGGACGAGTGATTTGCAGATCGGAATTTGAAGAGATACAGGAATGTATAATTTTGAAATTAAAGAAAAAGAAAGATATTTGAGTTAGCAATATTGATAACGCCAACCGGCTATGCTTTTGTTCGGCGGCAACCAATTCATTAGAATTGGATGCCTGCGCTGGCTGATACGCGGACTCGTCCCTGAGCCGTGTCGAGATTGCGGAAAATCGAATATCTACAAAAAAATAGCCACAGTTACCGGTATGGCCACCGCTGGACAAATCAATGAAAGAGCATCTTCCCCGAGATAGGAAGCTGATGCCAGCCAACCCTAGAATTACTATTTTGTAACATATTATGTGTTGAATTCAATGTTCTAAAGTTCATTAATCCGGAATTTTAATCCGTAAAAGTGTTTTCCCATTTTCCTTCAAATCTAACCCAAAAATAGTGTAACAGAGCAACATTTTGAAATTATTATGCATTGGATATATTCCTCCGCATAATACTGTATTGGCGTGATTTTTGCATATATTAAGGGGTGAGAGAATTCGCTTTTATCAGTTTTTTAAAACTCGCAGGAGGCAACTATGAAAAAATTTCTAATGATCACTTATTTGATATCAATTTTCACGGTTTTTTTGTCTCTAACTTCTAATGCGACACTTATAGGGACCTACACTGATGAATCATCATTTGTAAGTGCTGTCTCACCCACAAATGTGGAAAGCTTTGAAAACACTGGTCTCGATGGAGTTAATATAGATGGGATGATTTTATCAGACTTCACCCTTGGTGAACCTGGCAGTGTAAGTCCCCTTGGTCGCGTACTAAATTATACGGCATACTCTAACTTATTAGATGGTGACCAGGTTGTTCACGCTTTGTTTGCTGAAGGGGACTATTTTACGGTAGAGTTTAATACACCAGTAAATGCATTTGGTTTTAGCTATGAATTTTACCACAGTGATGATTGGTATCCGCCTAGTGACATTTATCAATTTGGTTTAAGTATCGGTATTGAGTCGCAAATAGTGACCACAAGTACAGCGCTTGGCGCTTATTTTTATGGTTTTGTAACTGATACACCATTTAATTCACTACAAGTTACGCAAATAAGCTCCGATGACTTTGAACCATTTTGGGATAAATTTCAATACCGTAATACTAATACTGCAACTCCAGTTCCAGAACCAGCAACCATGCTCCTTTTTGGCACAGGACTAGTAGGACTTATTGGGGCAAGGTTTAGAAAGAAAAAGAAATAGCTATTCCTCGTATTGGGAAAAGTAGATTAAGAGGGCAGGGTCAGGAACGACTCTGTCTTTTTTTCTATCGAAGATTGATGTAATGGTTAATTCATTTTTCCAGATTTCAAAGTATTGTTTTGGATAATGTCAATATTCTTTTGATTTGACAGATATATCACTCAAAATGTGTGATTCATCAATTTTTACTTGTCTAATCAATGTCATGGATTCTATGTCGCTAACGGTTGAGATCAGGAGCTGGCAGCGTTTTGTTATACTATAAAAAAAGCGCAGGTTGCTTTCTCATTTTCTAATATTTTTCCATGGCTTATAAATTGAGAAGAACACAGCGATAATTAGCAATGATGAGTTAATGATTGCAGCATATTGCCCTACAATTTCTCCTTGTAGGTAATACTGGTCTTGTAGTGCAGCAATTCCTTTAACTTTCGATATTTCTAGGAGTTTTGTTACCATCGGACCAAGATAAAATGTTCCAGTGATAATGATTAATAATGTAACGACCCACTTATATACAATCCACCCATGCCGACAAAATCCCCATTTTGTGAATAGTGAATAAATTAAACCCGTAAGAAGGGTAATGATAGCGGCAGGGGTGAGGATAAACATATCTATAAAATGATAGGCGAGGTTGTACATATAAAGCTCATCACCTAAAGTTATCTTTTTAGAAATTATTGGTAACAACATTAAAGTTACAACACTGGAAAACCATAGGCTTACTGAAACCAAGTGAATAGCCTTCAAGAGCTTTTGTTGGGATATCGTCAGTTTTTTCATCGTATCCTTCTTTCAGTTTCTCCCACCCTATAGATTTGTTTCTTTTACAGTAACTATTCAGATGGCACTCCATTATTGGTTAAAGCACTGCCCTGTAACTGTTTAGCAGTGCTTCAAATTCGTTCATTTGGGCCTTTGAAGCATACGAGTGCTATTCGAGAAGGCCAAAATGGACGTAGTTGGAGTGCTGCTGAATAGTTACCTTTTACATAACGTTGGCTCCACCTGCAAGCCTGGCTGGCGCAGCTTGTGCACCAGCACAGGTGTGACAGACGCGATTGTCGGGTGCAAGCGTTTGTTATGGCTCTATTAACCCATCTTCCTCGCAACATAAACCCCATAGCTGTAATAATTTTTATATCTCTTATAAAGAGAAATTTCTTTCTTTTCAGCCTCTACAATTGCTTGTGCCTCCTCGTTATTCGCATTCCGAGAAAGGAATTCGGAAAAACTGTTTTGCATTGGCCAATAATAATTCTCTAACCAGCAATGCTCTGGTAAAACAAAATAGCCAATCGGAGAATAGCCGCTCTTTTCCATTACGCCTATTTTTGAAGATGCCGTATCTATTTCTGGATACTCACCTTCCCAATGTCTCTGGAGTTCTGACGGGCGTGATGCAGTTGTCCAAGTAATTTCCGAAACAACCAGTAGTCCGCCGGCTTTCAGATATCGATTCCAGTCTTTTACCCCTCGTTCAAAACCGATGTTATATATCGCCCCCTCAGACCAAATAACGTCATATTCCTCATCTCCAAACGGTAAACTGTCCATTGAACAAACAAGAGTCGTTATTTTTTCAGAAAGCCTCATATTTTCGGCCCTGCCTTCAAGTACTTCAATAAAGTCTTGAAATAAGTCAACTGCCGTAATCTGAGCTTCCAATAGACGAGCGAGGAATAGGGTGGAAGCCCCCGTGCCGCATCCTATATCAGCAATCTTTAATGGCGCAGTTCGGTCTATCATTGCCAGGCTGAGAGCCTTTTCCGTCTCTGCATCACCNNCCTGGACCCTGCCGGTTTGCACTTTTATGAAGGTCTATCAAAAGCCGATAATAATCTTCCACTGTTCATTCCTTATCTTTTTTTTGTAGCCGTAACAAGTTATTAAATAGGTCTACATAACCCTCGATTTTGAGTGATAGCCAGAGGCTTGATATCTTCTATTTCATAAAATTTCTTTTTTTATAAGTACAGGCAATGAAGTCGTATTTCAAGGCATAAGCTAATAAGTGGTCAGGCAGATGCAGACCGATCAAATTAGAAAAGTTGTTCGGGATTTCCAAGGTTGTGGATTTACCCCAGCACGACAGGACCAAGCACTGATTTGTGCAAGCACCCATAGCTCAAGCCCGATTCAGGTCCTTCTCAATACTATTGATACACTGCTCAATCATTGATAAGGCGGTAAGTTAGCTTAGTTGTAGACGCGCCTTTATCTTAGCATCAATCAGCTCTTTGTGAGTCAGACGCAGGAGATTGGCCAACTTATGAGCAAAATGATCTTCATGTTTTTCTAGGCGGCCATCAATATGAATGATGCACCATACTGCCTCCATGACTTCAATTTTTTCTTGCTTCGTAAAGTTGTTATTCATATGACGGGTGAACTGGAAGAGATCAACTGAATCTGTTCGTTTTTTATCACCGTGAGCAACAAACTCATCTATTTCTTCACGTGGGATATCACACGTTGTCATCAGTGTTAACATGATATGTTCTTTTTCCTCATAGGAGCACTCCCCGTCTATATGGGCTGCCTCTAGCAGAAGAACACACAGAGCTATGTCAGTATCTTGCACCTTACTGTTGCTCTTTGTCTTTTCCTCAGACTTCTCTCGCATAACTCTCTTTATCAGGCCAAACATGGTGAAACCTCAATATGAATAATTTCATGAAATAGTTAAAATTTTTAACACAAAGCATAACAGCTATTTGAAAAATTGTGCAGATCAGGACAAGAATAATCATCTATCTGAATGTGTGCAGGAAGAAGGTTAATTTAAGCGAATCAATCACCTGCTCATCAAGCTGCTATAGGTTGGCAAACTCCTTATGATTTGCTGGTGCATCTTGCTTATCTCCCAGCCATCCTTAGTCGAAAGAGCCTCTTCGTGCTTTTCAAATTCGTCCTGATAGTTTTGATCCAACCGTAAGAATTCCTCATACAATTTTTTAATCGAGTTTTTTTCACCGCTAATACCGGCATACTGTATTTCCTCGACAAGCGTTCGCTGGTTTTCAAGTATGTCCATTAGCA
>DEIL01000030.1:14752-26146 GCA_002352445.1 Desulfobulbaceae bacterium UBA2775 | reverse complement strand
GATGAAGACTTTTTACGACGCCATTAAGGTTGAATTTTAATATCCGGATACATCCCCTCCATTTCACCAAAATAGAACGGCTGGATAGTATTCAATGAAAGATTCTGGTTTCTCTGGGCATGACCCTCATTTTTATCACCATCGTAGAAGGCACCGTTTACGTCAAGGATGTGATGGATACGATCCTGAAATGCCTTAACAAACAAGTGGCCCTGGCCTTCAAAATGCATTTTGCCTCGTGAAAATGAGGTTTCAACTTTTATTAGTTGTTCCAGTGCGATACTGTTTTCAGCCAGTTCTTTGTCATTTCTCACAAGCCCCCAGACAAGGTGGTTAGCGGGGATCTCCAGTGTCTCATCAATATCAATTATGGTATGGGGCATTATTATCGACCCCTTGCCGATATTCAGTTTACTCTCCGGCTTACCGTAGAGAAAACTGTTAAAGCCGACAAAGACACCTGTTCCCAGGTTTGCCTCTATTATCTTTGCGCCATGGGCGGTAACATTGAAACCTTCAAGGTGTGAATTGATGATAAAACAATTCTCCTGGGCGTTGGCTCCTTTACCCAGATTTGAGTTTTCAAGGTATGCCCTTTGTGCCACAAGCACATTAGCCTCTATTTTGGTTTTCGGCAGTACAACCGCGAAACGATCCAAAGAGGCAGTGTCGGGGATGGACTCAATTGCATCAAGATTGACAAAATCAAAGACACGATTGAAGGCATCTTTACGGTCTTCAATAAAGTCAAAAAGAACCCCCCAGGGGACGTTCTCCGGTGAAAAAGAAACATAGTGGGCAAGGGCTTCGGTTGGGTATGAATAGAGGAAGTTGAAATTTCCGGGGCTGTTTACCCAGATTGTTCCGGGAGCAGTGCGCAGGTGGTTGATCTCTCCTGCCTGGATGTAGGAATAGCAACCAATTGCGCAATCCCGCATGGTTGTGAGATCTACAGTGGCAAAGGGACCGAGAAAACACCCGTCACTTGGAGCGCCGTGAATATTTGAGTAATCCATGGCCAGGGTGTTTTTTATAAAAAACTTTTCTGCTGTTTCCGGATCGTGAGAAAAATTATGTACCAGAGTTTTTACCAGAATGCTGTCCTCTATTGCGATTACTTCATCCGTGGTGAGGGGGATCTCAAAATTTTGGTAGCGAAAAACCTGTTTTTTCCGCTTTAGCTCATCACCGCGAATATCACTTTTATACAGGAGTGAATTGTTGATACGGCATTTGCCTAAAAAATAGCTGCCTGCAAGAGCGGAATGTTTAAAATGGAGATCCAGGGGATGATCGGGGGTTATACCATAAAAGGCATAGAATTTAGTCATCTGATCAGGAGGGATAAGTTCACGGGCAAAGGGAATTACATCAAAATCGAGCTCCCTTAAATTAATATTTACTCTTTGAACAATCCTGTTATAGAGTTTTTCCAATTCACGCATATGTTGTATCCTTCGTTAGCACTTTCATAACAGCGAAGCGGTGTCATTGTTGTGAAATTCATTTCATGGGTGTTAGAAATTATTTCCTTCTCTTCCAGGGCCATTGAGATAGAAAAATTATATCTTCGAACATGAACTGCTTTTTTTATACATCGAATACCCGTATTTCGTGAAAAACTGCGGCAAACACGTCAGTCATTCTGAGAATACCGATAATTTTTTCTTTACGCGTAACCAGTAAGGACTGGTGTCTGCCTGCAACCAGCTTATGTATGGCGGTGTCAAGACTGCAGTTTTCAGCAACAAACTCACCGGGACTTGGCTTCTGCATAAATTCTTCAACCTTTTTTGTGGCAATGACTTTCAGGTTTTCTGTTTTCAGGATCGGTTCTTCTGATCGAAATTTGTTCCGAAGTTGTGCCAGATACTTTTCACTGAAATTATAATTTTTAATTTCTTCAATTTTGTCATTGAAGTCATATTTCGGTTCAATAGCCTCCAGTGCTCTCAGTTGCCCTATCTTACCGACAACATTGCCGTTATTGTCTAAAACAAGAATAGCTCTGTGTTGATATTTACTCGCAGTGTAGGCTTCCTGGGCTTTTTCCAGGGCAGTTACAGCATCGGCGAGGGCTGTTCCGAGTACTACAGTTGCATATTCGGAGATGGGTATCATAAGGTCTTTTACTGAACTATTTTCCACAATACCTCCTTATTTGAAAATTTATGTAAATAACGCTTTGTTTTATGAGCTTTGTCAAGACTATGAGCTCTGCTGGGCGCCGCCTTGGTTTAAGGTTGCTGCGGCCCGGTCATCTACACTGCGCAGGTGTAGATCTGTCTGGGGAAAGGGGATCTCTATACCCGCCAGGGCGAACTCGCTTTCGATTTCCTGGTTTAACTCACTCAGAAGCTGCCTTCTGTCGGAAAAATCAGGCGTCCATACCCGTAACTCAATATCCAGCGAACTTGTTCCAAAGGCTAGAAAAAGGGCTTTTGGCTGGGGTTGTGACAGTACCAGCGGATGTTCCTGTGCACAGGACATTAGAATTTCAAGAACCTTTTGGATATCAGAACCATAGGCAACTCCAACAGGTATTTTTACTCTTGCCTGTCTACCGGTGAGTGTCCAGTTTGTCACGGGAGCTGTGATGAGATCCGAGTTGGGGATGACGATTTCTGCATTATCGTAGGTGCTCACAATCGTGGCTCGCAGGCCGAGTTTTTTCACTTCGCCAAATTCGTTGCCGACTTCGACGGTATCTCCAACTTTGATCGGTCTTTCGAAAAGAAGAATGAGGCCACTTACAAAGTTGTTGACAATAGCCTGCAACCCAAAGCCGATTCCCACACCGAGAGCGCCACCAAGGATCGTCAGCTTGGTCAATTCAAATCCCAGAATATTCAGCAGGATAATAAATCCGATAACGAGCACAGAGTAGTGTATCAGACGTACCATGGAGAGTTGTACGCCAAGTCCCACACGATACCTGGGAAAGACACTGTCGAGTAGAATTTGTTGTATTGCCTTTGAGAACATTAACACTAGATATATTGTCCCTACTGTCAGCAGGGTTGATCCCGGTGATATTCTCATCCCACCAAATGTAAATCCCATGGATAACAGACCGACTGCGGCGTCTTGCCGTGACGGATAAACCTGCCATTCCTTCAGGATGATAAAGAGGTACAAGCCTCCTGACAAAACGCCGACCATTGGAGCCAGCCGGTCAACGATGGCGGAACGATTTACCTGGATGAGTTTGGATGGGATCTGTGAGAGAACCAACTCCAGTGCCGCATTTACAATGAGGTAGATCAGGGCCACAACATGCGCAGCTACAACTCCTATGAGGAGGGAGGTAAAAACATTGAGGGCAAACTGTTCATAGCCGAATATCATTCCTGCACAGGTGATTGTGAAGAACACTATGATAAGACGCAAACCTATGGTCCGTACTCCGCTCATTTTTTTCTTTTGCAGATCCCGGCTTCGCCAGAGAGAGTAACAGATCATGCAAAGGGATACTGCAGGGACGAAGATTTGTATTAATGGCGGAGGCAAAGCGATAATTTTTAAAAACCAGGTGACTATCAAAAGGAGTGCAAATAAGCGAAGAAGCAGTATCTCTCCGTGACTGTATCTGGTGAAAATTGTAGCCAACAGGATAACAGAGAAACTTAAAAGAATCTGAAAAACAGGTTCAAGGTTAATGAGGCTGCCTATAAGTGTGCCGTGGAAGATGAGGTGAAAAACCAGGAAAAAGAAAATCGAAACTGAAACCGGTTTCTGGGTAAAAAGATAGCATTTATCGGACGGCTTGATATTGCGCCCTATATATCTGATACCTGTTGCCAGAAGTATGATGCCAAGAAGATTGGAAAGAAAAAAAGTTGGGTAATCAGCCAGAGCCTTTTTCATACTCAGAAATGAACTCTTTGCTCTTTCCCATGTTGTCTGGAAAAGGCTAAAATTAATGAGCTGAAAAAAATCTGTTGAAAAGATGAAAGGCATAGTCTGCTCAAAACCCCTCCTTTTTGTTTCTCTCATGAGGCCTTCAACATCTACAATAAGACTATATGTTTTCACCTGGAGTTTACTGATTCGCTGTCCGGTTTCAATGGCAGGGTATAGTTTGTTGCTGATAATATCCAGGGCGTCGGTAGCCGTTTTGTTCAATTCGTCGATATTTTTAAGAACAAGAGCAAAAGTACTTTGCGGTGGAATGGCTTTCTGCCATTCTATTAGCTCTTGTTTCTTTTTTGTCCATTCCACAGCCCAGCCAGACAGCTGTTGAATACTTTTTGTCAGAGGTTTGTCTATTTTTTTGAGAGCCAGTTCCTGTCTGGCAAGCTTAATGTCAAAGACAGATAACTGCTCATGGTGCATATTGAGATCGGTTTTTGCCCTCTGTACCTGCCAGTTAAGCTGATCGATCTGCTCTGCAATTTTTGAAATCTGCTCTTGATATTTCTCTGGTTCGACCAGTTTCCCAAGAGTATCCGTTAGATCGACGAGGCTTTTGGAAAATGCAGTCTCATATTTAATGAATGTAGCCAGATTCTTTTGTTCCTGCTTTTCGGCCTGGTCAACTGCTGTTGTCTGTACTTCTTTTTTGTTTTCCTCGGTAGCGCCGGCTGTCAGTACAAAAACAAGAGAGAGCACTATTGCATAAAAAAGAGATTTGATATGGATAGTTTGCCTGTTATTCAAAAGATTCTATTGGGAGTGATAAGTGGTGCTGCCGGCATAGTTGGTCAATATAGGTGATATCTGTTGGTTAGCTGCCTTGCAGTTTTTTAATAATATCGTCCTTTTCTTTTAGTTTGGCATGAGCTTCTGCCGCCACTTCATAATTGTCTGCCGCAGCCTGAACGGCTTCTTCTTTTGCCTGTTCTGCGTGGGAAATTTTCTGGATAGAGGACTCTACGACTTTATCCATTTTGTCTTCAAAATTATCTTCCAGCTGCTTGAGCGCACTACTTTTATCATCTCGTTCCTGTTGAATGAGGGATAATTCTTTAGAGAGTCTACTAATTTCCCCTGACTTTTTTTGAAGTAAAATCAAAGTAATAACAACGACGATTACTGAACCACTCAATGCCAGCCATACCATTATATTCTCCGTTCTGATGATGACAATCTTGAAAAACCTAACCTGTCTGTTTCAGCCCAAATCCTTTCTCAACCTACTCTGTTCTTACAACTCGTACAATATCTTTTAAGGCTGTCATAGAACTGTATACGGCCCTGACCTATTTTTTTGTGATCATGAATGTTGTCATCAGGATGCCGAAAAATATCAGTAATATCCCCTGGATATGGTACGCATGGATGGTTTCATCTAGAAAAATGACCGCAAGCAGCGTACTGAAGACCGGCATAAGGTGAATGAATGGTCCGGCTTTATTGGCACCGACACTTCTCACCGCCCTGTTCCAGAATATAAATGCCATAAGCGAGGCGAAGATAGCTACATAGAGGACAGTGACAATTGAGGAAGCCGTTATAATCATACTTTTGCCACTAGACATTTCAATAAGATAAAATGGAAAAATCACCAGAAGTCCACTTATTATAATTCCTGACAGATATGCAAGTGGGTGAAGTTCCTTCGGGTATTTTCGTAAATTGGCCGAATAAAGTGCCCAGATGGCGGCGGCAATCAATACCAGCAGATCACCCCGATTAAAACTCATTGCCATCAGATGGGCCAATTCCCCCCTGGCGATGATAAGCAATACTCCGCATAGAGAAACCAATACCCCGAGACATTGTCTCAGGGTCATCATTTCTTTGTATAGAATCCATGAGAACACGGCGATCAATACAGGGATACAGGAGTTCACCAGAACTGCATTAATTGCTGTGGTGGTCTGCACGGCAATATAGATGAGACTGTTAAAACCAGCGACTCCCAGAAGTCCCTGGACAGCGATAAATCTGATATGTTTCCGGACTATCTGCCTCTGTTCCCAGAGGTGGCGCATACTAAAACAGAGGAGAATAAGGAGTGCGACTGTCCAGCGCCAGAAAGAAAGGCTCAGGGGGGGGATATCCGCATGCATACCACGGCTTAAAACAAAATTTCCGGACCAGAAAAGAGCGGATAAAAGTAACAGTAAATACGCCATATCAGGTTAAAATAGTCGAGCTATGTACGAGTTGCAAACTCAATATGATAGAGGTGCATGTCATCGGATTACAATATGCACATCTTAATTCACTCCATTTATGATGAACTCGTAAAAAGGTCACTCGATGTCTACGCTTATCGGAAGTTCCAGATGACTAAGTCAAAAGATTCAAACAACGAAGAAGATGAAGAGTTTTTACAACATCATCATTTATACTGCATATTGTAGAGCAGCTCATATTCGCCCTCCTGTGACAGAAGTTCTTCGTGGGTGCCCTGTTCTACAATAAGCCCATCTTTTACCACAATGATTCGGTCTGCATTTTTAATTGTGGAGAGTCTATGGGCTATAACAAAAGTTGTACGGTTTTTCATCAGGTTTTCAAGGGCTTTTTGCACCTCTCGCTCCGATTCTGTATCCAGGGCCGAAGTTGCCTCGTCCAGGATGAGGATTGGTGCATTCTTCAATATCGCTCTGGCAATGGAAAGCCGCTGACGCTGGCCTCCGGACAACCGTGCTCCTCCCTCGCCGATATTAGTATCGAATCCATTCTGGAGATCTTCAATAAACCCCAGAGCATGCGCTGCGATTGCTGCATTTCTGATTTCTTCATCAGTGGCTTCCTGATCTCCATAGGCGATATTATTTCTGACTGTATCATTGAACAGGATGGTCTGCTGGGTAACCATGGCCACCTGGTTGCGTAGTGATTTCAAAGTGACATTGCGAATATCAATATCATCAATGAATATATCGCCGTCGCCGATGTCGAGAAAACGCGGTATGAGATTGGTAAGTGTAGTTTTGCCTCCGCCGCTGGGTCCGACTATTGCCAGCGCCTCACCTGCAGGGACTTTCAGGCTGATTTTTTTCAGTACCTGAACCTTATTGTCATAACTGAAGGAGAGATTTTTAAACTCAATGAGGGAGTTGAACGCAGGAAGCTCTCTTGCATTCTCTTTATCCTGAATTTCAGGCTCTGTATCCAGAAGTTCAAATACCCTGGTGGCTGCAGCAAGTCCCTGCTGGATAGTAGCGTTGACTCGAGTGACCCCTTTAACAGGATCATAGGCGGCAATAAGAGCGGTGAGAAAAGCAAAAAAAGTACCGGGAGTCGAGTTGCCCTCTATAACATCACGGCCGCCAAACCAGATGATCAGTGCAATTGCAACACCACCTATATATTCCATCAGCGGATGCTGCAGGCAGCGATATTTGGCTGCCTTAATAGTGATTGAGTAGAGGGTAGACACCCGATCCCAAAAGCGCTGTCCTTCATACTGTTCTTTGCAGAAGGCCTTTACAATACGGTTGCCGGTTATGGTTTCATGGAGAATGTTGGATACATTTGCAGTTTCTTCCTGTGTTGCTGTACTCAGTTTTCTGAAAATCCGACCGAATTTAACAATGGGATAGACAGCAACCGGCAGAACGATAAAGGAAAACATTGCAAGTTTCCAGTTCATGTAGAAAACGAGTCCGAGCAGGATCACCACCTGGAAAAAATCCCGGACGACAGCAACAAGTGCGTTAGAAACTGCTGACTGCATAAGGGTGACATCGGAAATTACTCGTGACATCAGTGTCCCGGTGGGCATGTTGGTGAAAAAAGAGAGGGACTGTTTGTGAATATGGTTGAATATCTCCTGGCGAAAATCACGTATTACCGACTGACCCACCTGTTCGAGAATAAAAGTGTAGAAATAGTAAGCGATGCCTTTAAGGAAAAAAACAAGGACGACAATCACAGGCAGCAGTTTCAGGAAAAAAAGATTCTTTTCCATAAAGATCTTATCAAGCAGATCTTTTACCAGATATGCCTGGGCACCGGTGAATGCAGCGACGAAGATCATCGCTATCATGGCAATTATGAGTTTGGTTCTGTATGGCCTGATTTTCCCATATAAACGAAGAATGATTTCTTTATTGGTCATGGATGAGCAAAGGGTTATAATTGTAAGAACTGCAAGGGACACATTTCAGGTAGAAGATTATTTATGACCAATTTCATTTCAATTGTGCTCATGATTTTTACTTTGTGGTCAAGGTGGTAGAGTCTGTTGAATATTGAAAACCTTTCTCTTGAAACAGCTTGAGACAGGCGTCTACTACCTCGGGATCATAAAGAATACCTCTGTTTTTACTGATTTCCTCCAGGGCTGCATCTCTACCCAGGCTTGGCCTGTAGGGACGATGGGTTTCCATGGTCTCCACTACATCGGCGACACATAATATTCTGGATTCCAGGAGAATTTCCTTTCCGGAAAGTCCTTGAGGGTAACCAGAACCATCTAATTTTTCATGGTGCTGGAGCACAATTTGATCTACCGACCAGGGAAAATCAATTTTATTTAAAATATCATAAGCTACCTGTGGATGTCTTTTAATCAATTGCAGTTCTGCGTCGTTAAGATATCCGGGTTTACTTAGAATTTCCCCGGGAACCGATATTTTACCCATGTCGTGAATTAACCCGGCCAGCTGGAGACCTTTTGTTTCATGCTTGGAAAGACCCATCTCCCTGGCAATTGCCAGAGAAAGGTCAGTAGTACGTTTTTGATGACCAGCTGTATAAGGATCCCGTTCCTCCAGGGTGAGAGACATGGCATTGACAATTTTATCAAGGCTTTGCTGTAGTTGAAGGTAACTGTGGTTCAGTTTTTTTTGTGTGCGTTTACGTTCTTCAATTTCCTGTTGAAGTTGCCTGTTCAGCGTTGTTAATTCAGCCGTACGTTCCTGGACAATTGTTTCAAGGAGATCATGGTGTTTTTTTAACTTGTCTTCTGCTTCCATTTCTTTGGAAACGATGGTTAAAAAACCCAAAGACAGGCAAATATTGTCTTGTTCGTATACTTCAATGGTTGCCTGGTCTTTGAGCCAGGCCGTATTGTTTTGACCAATCGTAATTTTGTAGACAGCCTCAATTGTTCCGGCCTTTATCCCTTCTTCCCGTAATTCTTCCCATGTGTTGCTAATTTCATCGTGGGATTTGACCTGTTTTTGAACACCGACTTCTACGTCCAGATCTTTGTATATACGACGATCTATAACACTTTTACGAAAAACTTCGTCAATCTCATGCTCTTCACATCCAAGAAGAGAAATGAAATCTTTGCCGGTATATTCATACCATATTCTTTTGTCATTGCCCTTCCATGCGGCAATATAGAGCATGGCGGCACTGCCTGTATTTTCAAAAGCCCGATAGCATTTGATGCACTCTGCCAGTCGGTGTTTCAAAGAGGCTGAATAATTATCAGATAAGAGGATGCTGCCATGGTATTCCTGATCAATGAGAGTGTCTGATGTTACAAAATTTTCCATTGTCTCTTCTTGTTTTTCGTGCAGTCAATAATATTTGATTGAATCCAGATACGTTATGAAATTAGTCCCTTACTCCATAAAAGCTGTAATAAAAAACAAGAAAATCTAAAGTTCTATTTAACTCAATTGATTAATACTAGACCAAGGCACTTCTCCAGCGTAACTACAAAGTTTCCGACTTGTCAGGATAGCAACATTGCTAAGTCTTGTACCCTTTTACTTCTAAAGCCAACAAATACCCAACTATTTTTATATGTAAGTCACGCGCTATCCTGAACGAAGTGGCGTCGGAGGGGTGTTGCCACAACAGGTAAACGAGCATGCGAGGACGTTTAGAAATACTCTTCCGACTCCTGGGCATATTACTTTCATGGGAGATAGCATCTCTTCGAACTCATTCACAACCTGAAAAGAGAAGTCATCGCCATCTCAGTGATGCTATCGTAGGCAGAAGCAAGATTTAGGCACCCCTTGTTTAGTGGTGTGAATATTCAAAAGGTTCAGGGGGCAGGTTTTATTTATAGCCAAGGTGCTTTTAGACCTGATTTTACTATGCAGTGCATGGAGTTACTTCAAGTCATGCTGGAAGTACTGAGTTTGTCTTTGGTTTTAGAATCATTTTTGAGAAGAATTTAATTTCTTTCTGAAAGAACTATCCATCTATGTTAACAATATTTTACGTTCCTAGTGATCTCTGGGTAAAGAATCTACGTATGAGCTGCTTTCAAACAGATAATCGAAGGAAAAGCACGACATGCCAACTCGAATTAATAGCATCGGTACCCTTCTTGTTTTCGTCTGCTTTCTTGCCACAGGCTGCGTTTTTGTAAAGTTAAAGCAAGAAGAGCAGGAGGGTAAATTATCCACAGTAATAGTCGGGCATGTGTCCACTCAGTCCCCAATAGACGGTCCCATTGTCGTGGCTGTCTACTCCCGGCATCAAGGAAAAAGAGAGATAGCACACTATACCATCCTGCATGACCACGGTGAGTTTGAGTTGGTGGTTAGCAAAGGGAACTACCATGTCTTTGCCTATATTGATAGAAACAGCAACTTGATTTATGACGCTGGTGAACTGGCCGGCCAATACGGCGATCCTATAACGATCACTGCCCCTGCAGGTGGAGTTGTTCCAAATATTAATATTGTTATTCCGAAATCTAGCAAATCTATTGATTGGCGTCCCGGCCAGCCAATAGCGATAGACAGGCCTCCGAAGCTATACAGCCGGCTCGCAGGCACAATTGTCGATCTAGACGATGAGCGATTTAAAGAAGAAAATGGAAGTCAAGGTTTTTGGGAACCACTTTCATTTTATAAAACCTTTGGTGGAACAATCTATTTTATAGAGGAGTATGATCCTAAAAAAATACCTATTCTTTTCATACACGGTGCGGGTGGTACACCGAAGGGCTGGAAGTATTTCGTCAATAATATTGACAGAACACGGTTCCAACCATGGTTTTTCTATTATCCTTCCGGCGCCAGGATGAGAAGCATGTCCCATTTGTTGTTATGGAAACTGCAAAACCTTCAATTTAAATATAAATTTGACCAGATGATTATAACAGCGCACAGCATGGCAGGACTGGTCGCCCGCTCGTTCATCATGGATCACTCGGTTGGATTTCCATACGTAAAACTTTTTATTTCATTGGCGACACCTTGGGGTGGGGATAAGATGGCTGAATATGGTGTTGAACAAGCCCCAGCAGTCATTCCATGCTGGATAGATATGCAGCCGGAGGGAGATTTTATCCAGTCGTTATATCAAAAAAGAATGCCTGATGAAGTAAACTTCTACATGTTTTACGGTCACCGCGGCAGTCGCAACCCATTTCGATCAAATAACGACGGCACCATTACCTTGTCCAGTCTTCTGGACAGAAGGCCCCAGGCCGAGGCTAAAATGAGTTATGCATTTGATGAGGATCATGCGAGTATCATCTACAGCAAGGAAGTGGTGGATCAGTATAATATGATTATC
>DEIL01000030.1:0-14723 GCA_002352445.1 Desulfobulbaceae bacterium UBA2775 | reverse complement strand
ATATGATTATCCCGCCAGCAGTGCACGACCATGGCCAAGAATTGTTCTCCGCACAATTGGTAAAAAGCTGACGGAAACGGAAGTTGCATTACGTCCTGATGATAATGGAAAGGTGCTAGGACCTTTTCCTTATGGAAATTATTTGGCGAGTATCTTTGCAGAGGGTGTTAAGCCTATTAAAAACAGGGTACCTGTCTCTGTCAAGATCAATCATACCAATGAACTTAACTTCTCTTTTATTCCTGACGGTACGCTTACAGTATATGTTACAACTGCTATCAAGTCCGAGGATAAGGTCGTCGGCATGCCGGGATGGGAATACCGCCCCCAGGATAATACAATCGAAGTAAAATCAATTTCATTGAAGGGTGCTGGAGTTAGCCGAACATTTCAGCCAGTTGAGCTTGAAAAATTTGATTGGCGTGAAATGGAGATATCTCGTACGGATTACTGCTTTAATGGGTATCTGCGAGTTTTTGGTTTGCCTGCCGGGGAGTATGAACTGGTTATCAAGGCAAAAGGCCATAAAACTCTTGTCAAAAAACAACTTGTTACACCTGGCAGCGAGAACTCTGCAGTTTTTTATGAATTAACACCAGAAACATAGAGACTTCAGTTGGTATGTTCTATGCTGAAACAGCAAATTTTTGTCAAGCTGCATGAATCCTTCTTATGCTGACAATTATGAGGATATAAACAATAGAACAACTGCATAATTCTATAAGACTCATTAATTTTAATCTATAGCTCTGACGTTTTTGTATATTTTAAAAATCTGGATAGGGTTACCGTTGGGTTCCAGCCATCGCTGTTACCCGGTGTGAAAATGAAAAATAATATAGAAAGTAGAGATCAGGAACTATTGCATCAAATAGCAGATCTTAAACAGCAGCTCTCTCTTGCAGAAAGCTCCCAAAGTGAACTGGAGGCGGCAAAAAGTGAAATCTGTAAACTTCAACAAACTATTGATGACAGCAAAAAGAACCTGATGAAAAAACGCTCCGAACACGCGAGTGTTTTGAAAGAATTGCGTATGTCTGAGCTGATTGTTGAGCGTAGTCCCGTAATCCTGTTTCGCAGAATTGCTGGAGATGATCCACGTTTTGAGTATATCAGTCAGAATATCAAGCAGTTTGGCTATACGCCCAAAGAGTTTCTTGATGGTGAGATACAATTTAAAGAAATCGTTCACCCCGATGATCACGAACGTGTTAGCAATGAAATTCATGGCTACGCTGATGCAGATGTTGAAGAATACAGCATGATTTACAGGTGTATTACCCGGTCTGGTAATATCCGCTGGGTTGAAGACCAGACCTCTGTTGTACGAGATGAAGCGGGAAATAAGACCCATAACCAGGGTGTGCTATTCGACATAACAGGTCGAAAACAAGCTGAAAATGCGCTTCGAAAAAGTGAGGAAAAATTCCGCAGGATAGTGGAGACCGCTGCTGAAGGTTTTGTCTTAATGGATCAAGAGTTTAAAATCATCGATTTTAATAGTGCTTATTGCACTATGCTTGGCTACAGCCCGGAAGAACTACTGGGAAAATCACCGTTTGAGTTGGCCACGGAGGAGTTCAGGGAGCATATGCTGGCCAACAAGGATTCTATTCTCGAACAAGAGTGTCGTGAATTTGAGGGAAATTTTCTTGCAAAAGATGGTCATCACGTCCCTGTACTCATTCATGGCAATACACTCAGGGATGACCACGGAAATGCCATAGGTAATATGGCATTTATTACCGATATGACGGAGCACAAAAAAGCGCTAATGCTGGCTGGAGAGGTTCAGAAAAGTCTGCTGCCCCAGATTATGCCAGTAGTTAAAGGCCTGGACATAGCCGGGAGAAATGTTTCCTGTGATGAGATTGGCGGAGACTATTACGACTTTATCTGGCGGCAGGAATCAGGTACCGGGCCGTTCAGCGTTGTTGTTGGTGACATCTCCGGTCATGGTGTCGATTCGGCATTACTTATGACCACTGCGCGTGCATTCCTGAGGATGCGGGCCTCCCAGTCTGGTACTAGCTCGGAAATAATATCTGCGATGAATCGTCATCTCGCCAAAGACGTGCTTGAGACTGGCCGGTTTATGACGCTTTTTTATCTTTCTTTAGATCCTGATACGAAATCGATCGAATGGGTACGTGCAGGTCATGACCCTGCGCTGCTCTACGATCCTTCTTGTGATACGTTTGAAGAGCTTAAAGGCAGCGGTATCGCTCTGGGGGTTGTGGATGAGGTAGAGTATCTCGAGCATAAAAGAGTTGGATTGTCTGATGACCAGATCATTGCCATCGGCACAGATGGCATCTGGGAGGCGTTCAACCTTCAGGGAGAAATGTTTGGTAAAGAACGACTGCGGGAATTGATTCGCAGTAATTCTAACAAGAGCGCCGGGGTCATTCTCAATATAGTGTATGAAGAACTCAAACATTTTACCGCCGGCAGGAAGAATGAAGATGACATAACCCTTGTTATTATCAAGGCTGAAAGATTTTCATCGTAATGGATGGATTACGACTAGGAAAGCGGTAGCGGCTTTGATCACTATGGCTATGATGCCTTGCAGCAGGGACCATTGGCCGGTTTGAGCTTTCACTGGTAACATGACAATTACATAATTTACCATTTTAAAAGTAGCCCCTGGGGCTGTTTATCCCGGAGGTTACTTGTGTGTTTATTTGTAACAAGCTGATATTATAAAGTAAGAAGCAATTCAATATACTCTGCAACTGTATGAAAGTAGGAAATCTCAAATTTAAAAATCTATTGATGCGTTACTGTTGAGCTTCGTCCTGCCAGTCCTAACTACTCGGCTACCTACACCTACTTGAGTTGCCTCCTCTCTCTGATACACGCCTTGCTGGAGAGAGGAGAAGAGTCCAAGAGAGTGTGCAGTGGCAATATTTACCACTTCCGGGCAGGGGGAGGTTAAGATGTTTCCTGTGAAGGTCTGATTCTCTGGAGGCAGAATGCCTAACACAGTTAAACTTACTGCTTGTCCAAGATTCTTTCAGAGAATATGGGGCACTGGTTTTTATAAGGAGGTAAATTAAAACCACACAGAGCATACTGAAAAAAGTAAAAACCAATATTATATCAACCAAACAGTGTGTTGGGTTGTTCACTGTAAATTATTTTTATATGAAATACTGCTTTAAAGTCTGGCAAGCTCTTAGTACAATAGGAAGGCTATTGTACTAAACTCTTTGAAAAAAATTACAAAGAAAATTTCCCTAAGCAGATGTTCAAGATGAAACTGGACAAATATATATCTTTACTCTTTTTACTGTTTCTTCTCGGTGGTTGCTCCAAGGTACGAGTAAGTCAGGATTATAACCCTTCTTTTCTTTTCAACTCCGCAGAATCTTTTAACTGGAATACCAGGTTAGCTGAAACTGATATTCCAGAACGACAGAAAGACAACGAATTGTTGGACAAACGTTTCCATGAGGCAATTGAAAGCACTTTATTAAGAAGTGGATTGTCCCTTGCTGAACATCCCGACCTCCTTATATCTTATATATATTCTGTAACCAGTAAACTTGAGACAAATTCACTGTCCACCGGTTTCGGCTTTGGTTACGGAAGTTTCGGGAGATATGGAGGGGCTGGGATACATACTGGATCAAATCTCAGGCAATATGATCAGGGAATGCTCGTCATTTCAATCCATTCCGGCAAAACTGAGGAACTTGTTTGGCGGGGCGTTGGGACTCGGGAGATTTTTACCCATTCGTCTCCGGAATCGGTTACCCGTGCAGTGGTTGAAACAGTGGAGACAATATTAAGGCAATTCCCTCCCCGTTAATATCAACTGAAACATTGGGTAATTTTTCTAATAAAGTGCAGGGCATATTCCACGATCTTTTACACATTCATAGGGACTGGGCACTTTATTCGCATTGAATGTGGGTTCGACCTATTCTTATTGTCAAATAATGGGGGACAAGATTAGACGTTACAGCAGGTCCGGACGTTCTTGATTGCGAGACGTTACAGGTACTCCTTGTATACAGTTCCCGCCCGTTTATTTTTTCTTGAGGAAGTAGTCGCCGTAATATTTTAGCTCATCGATTGATTCCTTGATATCGTCGTAAGCCCGATGCCGGCATTCTTTACTGAAATATGCCAGGTTGGGAGCCCAACGCTGCGCCAGCTCTTTGATGGTGCTGACGTCGATATTGCGATAATGAAAGTAATTTTCCAGCTCTGGCATGAACCGGGCAAGAAAACGGCGATCCTGACAGACCGAATTGCCGCACATCGGAGAGACCTGATATTCCACCCAATGGCTAATAAAGTCTAGAGTTTCCAATTCTGCCTGCCGACAGGTGTAGGTGCTCTTGCCGGACCGTTCGATCAAACCAGTTTTTCGATGCTGTTTAGTATTCCAGGGGTCCATCGCGGCCAGCAACTCTTTCGGCTGATGGATGGCGATGACTGGACCATCAGCAAGGATGTCCAACTGGGAATTGGTGACTATCGTCGCCACCTCCAAAATCCTGTCTGTAAAAGGACTCAGTCCGGTCATTTCCAGGTCGATCCACACCAGATTGCCGCTGTCGTTCATAGAGATCCTATCCTTTCAGAGAACCCCAATTTTATACTTGGTAATATGAATATTTTAGTTAGCCTTATTAAAACAACAATAGCAAACCTGGACCTTCTTTCAATAGATAAAACTACGGAAGTGCAAGATTATTGATTTTCCAGAGAATCTCTGATTAAATTCCTGGCAGCGGATTGGATCAGTTTTCTGTTGCAACTTTTCAAGCACGGTGAGACAGTCCTCAATGTCACCTTTCCAGCCTTCTTTCCTTCAATTTCTACATTGATAACCGATCAATTATTCTCTGAATAGTCTTCGGTGCCGATCCCTCAAAATGGTTGTTCACATACAAGAAAGATTCAACACTCCGGGAACTTAAATCAGTCAACATGTCACCAAGTAATACAATATCCTTGTCTTTTGGTGCTACGAGCTGACTCCAGTCTTTCCCTGTTTGTTCTTCGATTCCTTTTCGATCTGGACCATGTAACCTTATTACAGTGTAGTTCTGTATTCGATCTTTCTGTTTTCTGTATATATCAAAAATAGATGGCATATAGTATCCCTGCAGGAAAACATGGTATAACTCCGAACCTTCGAGAAAGTCGAAATAACTGTCATGAAGGAAGTTTGGGTTCCGTATTTCCACACAGTAGTTCTGGTTGCTTGGGAGCTTCTCAGTAAATTCTCCAAACTTGTCTATAAATTGTTGCTGTCCTCCGGGGACCTTCTGTTTATTCAGATATTCAAATTGAAAGATCAACGGACCGATGTTACCGGCCAATGGTTCCAGCCGTTCCATAAATCTCAGCATCAGGTCTATGGATAGAAAGTGAGGGTTAGGTGTAAGAGGATCGTTTTTGCGTTTTTTGTAGTAGTGAGTGAGAGTGATGCTGTTAGGAACCTTAATGCCGAATGTAAAATTCTCCGGGACTGAATCGGCGTACTCTTGGACAACTGCTGGTTTTGGCAGCACAACTTGATCACCGGCAAACAAAGACCAGAACCATTGGTCTACTTCAACTGTCCTGTAATGGCGGCTGTATTCCTGCAGATAATTGAATGGTTTGTTTTCAGGGTAGATGATACCTTGCCAAGAGTCGTACTTCCAGGAGCAGGTGCCTATGTTGAAATTGTTGGCTTCCATCCAGAAATAATAAGATCAAACGAGTGGATTGGTAGTGGGCTTATTTTTTACCAGACAAATTTTCTTCCAAGAACCTCCATCCTCAAGACTATCTTTCCGAAATTCAAGTAAGCTGGTCTTGTAATAATGACCATTTTTCATGTACTCTTCACAAATGAAACCTGGCAGGGTAACGAATCTAAACTGATTCTAAAAACAAAGGAGAACCATGTTGGATATTCAAATACTCACATCCTTTTTAAAGTGGTGCACAATAATTAACGGGAGCATTTTATTTCTTTGGACAATGTTCTTTCTTTTCACCCCTGATCTTGTGTATCGTATTCAATACAGGTGGTTTCCTCTTCCCAGGGAGAGCTATAACGTGATTATCTACTCGTTCCTTGGGGTATTTAAAATCTTTTTTCTGTTCTTTAACGTTGTGCCGTTTGTGGTCCTGCTGATCATTGGTTGAATTGGGGTATTTTATGGAGTTAAAAAGTAATCAGGCTGCACTCATTCTTGAGGCCTCTGAAGATGGTGAAATAACGGTTAATGTAGAATCACCAGATTTTAATGGTTGGGCAGGCTCGTTCTGTCAGGCGATTGCAAAAAAACTGATTATGGATGAGGACTTTCGTTCGGAGCTGCAAGAGATGGTAGGAGAGATAAAATAAGTGAATCCAGAACCGTTGAAAAGGTTGTTTGCCATCCATTTTCGAAGTGATTGATATGGAGCGGGAAGATGCAAAAGCTACACTACAGGAAAGTTGTGGCTCAGTTGATAACCATGACCTGAAGAAGTACCTTGGTATTCTGGATTTATTGAGAGTGGAAATGGAGGCACCTTAATCACGGACTGTACCGCGAATATATACGACTTACAAATTTTCAAAATGTTCAGGGATTCAGATGCTATGAAGTCAAAGAAGACGATTTTATTGACAGAGAAAAATGGATAACAGTTTAATGACGGGGTGGTAATCCGCTTTCTTGTTATCACTCTGATTGAGTGTTATCCAGCTGGAAATTACGTGCTCTAAAGAAGAATCATTGGAAAGTAATTTGACTCGGTGAGATATTATACTTCAAACCAAACTTTGTATATAGGGACAATATATGTCTGTTGAATCATGGATGATATACCTGGCTCTAGTTATAGCTGCTACCGCGACACCAGGTCCTGCGGTTCTATTCATAATGACTAATTCAATATTATATGGGTGGAAAAGATCAATTTATGCTGCGCTAGGTAATATAGTTGGACTTTTTTGCTTAGGAATAATTGCTGTTGCTGGACTAGGTGCCATATTGGACACTTCGGTTGCGTTGTTTAACCTCATAAAATATGCTGGGGCCATTTATTTGATCTTCCTTGGTATTAAGTTGTTCGTACGAGAGCCGTATAATTTTGAAGATTTAAAATGCAAAAGAGCATATTCTGTGGTCTCACCAAGAAAGATATTTTTTCAAGCATTTGGTGTGGCAATGAGCAATCCTAAAGCAATTATATTTTTGACAGCACTTTTTCCACCATTCGTAAGCGTCGAAAAAGCACTAATCCCGCAATGTGCAATTCTTGTCGGCACCTTAATACTATTTTCATTATTCTTTTTAATGGCTTACTCTCTGCTAGCCCAGCAAATCAAGAATTGGTTAAGCAACGATGCCAGAGTACAAAACTTCAATCGTGGGGCTGGCTCCCTGTTTATAGGGTTTGGCCTCTTATTGGCAACATCTTCTAATAAATAAAAGTATAATAACACGCTACAAGGGACCAGCGGGAAGCGCGGTTTTCCGGAGTGCAACCTTGCTGGCAAAGTCTCAGGTAAATCAAAGCTCAGTGTTACAAAACCCTGCTTGCCCCTGAGCTTGAACATTATGCATAGAAAAGAGTACGCAAATGACTAAGGAAGATAAGAGCTTTATTCTAAATGCAGGGCTGGAGCATGCCGTTGATCTGCTTCGTCATCCACCTTCAATGCAAGATGAATTGCCCGATTCTTTTTCAGAGCATGGCATAGGTGGTGGTCAATTCGCTTTTCTCGCAGAATTATTTGCCCAAAACGGGATAAGCCAGGAAGAGCTGGCCTCAGCGCTTTGTTGTGATAAGGCGACAGCTGCACGTGCCATGCAGCGACTCGAAAGTTTGGGCTACATCGAGCGTAAACGCTCTGTAGAGGATGGCCGGGTAAACCTGGTGTATCTGACAGACAAAGCTCACAACTTTAAACCCACACTGTTCTCGGTTCTGCCAAATTGGACAGACACCCTCGTCCAGGGACTAAGTTGCGATGAGAGGAAACTAGTGATTAATCTTCCCAATAGACTTGTGGAAAATGCAATTTCCAACAGGTTAGATGAATGAGAATGACAGTGAACCGCCTGATTAAACTGATAATTTTACCACTTTCTTGTTTCAAGATATACACAGTAGTAATTCTGTTTGTTGTCTTATTTAACGTAAAATCTATTGTTGAGGTTATTTTCTGACATTGAATTGACAAGGCGTCGAAAGAGTTGATTTTTTGGGAAATATGACAATCTTTTAATGGCGGTAATCTTTCATATAAACAAAGGAGATAAAGACAAATGCACAAAAGAACAAGAATGATTCTAGTATTGGTGTCTCTTTCAATGATGTTTTTCTCAACAATATCTTTCGCAAGCAAAGAATCCGGGCAAAGTGATTGGGAGTTCAATCTGGCCCCTTTTTACCTTTGGGGGATTAATATAGATGGTGACATGTCAGTCGGTCCCGCAAATGCACAAGTGGAAATACCATTTGAAGATGTATTTGATTCGCTCGAGGCGGCATTTATTGTCCACTTTGAAACGGTTTATAAAGCTCAATGGGGATTTCTGGTTGATGTGAACTACCTTGATCTTGAAAACAAGATGAACCTCCCCCTGGGCATTGGTCCGAAGGTAGGTCTCAATATGACTTTGGCAGAGTTTTCAGGGTTCTACAGACTTCAGCGTGATGCTCATGCCTTCGATTTCATAGCAGGGGTACGTTATATAGACGTGGAGAATACGGTTTCAGTTGGTGGTGGGCTAACACTCCATGATGGTAATAAAGACTGGCTTGATCCGCTCATCGGTGCCAGGTGGATATGGGGATTCGCTGATGGCTGGTCACTCATTGCACGTGGTGATATAGGTGGATTTGGTATTGGATCAGAGTTCTCATGGCATGCCCTTGGGGTGGTAGAATGGCAGCCATGGAAACATGCTTCATTTATTGCAGGCTATCGAGCCCTTGATGTGGACTACGAGGATGGCAGCGGAAAAGATTATTTCAATTTTGACGCAACAATTCATGGCCCTGTACTTGGCTTAAATTTCAAGTGGTAATTTACTAACCCGACTAGTCGGAAAACTTTCAGTCACGCTGGATAAGTACCTTGAAAGTAAATGGAACAGCATAATTTTCAAATATACTCCCTGGTTTCTTGTTTTTTATTACAGAAGTTCAGGAGTAAGGTACTAACACACAGCCTTACAAATCCTAATAGGAGAGGATCATGATCAAATCACTATCAACTAGTTTTGCTGTTTGTACCGCGGTCACCGGTATGATTTTAGCGAACTTTGCAAGCACAGCTGTAGCTGCAGATAACAAACTTGTCCACGACACCGAGTATTATATACTTGAAGCCCAGAACGGTAAAAAATGGGCAGCTGATAACAAGACCGTAGACGAAAAACTTGCTGCATTCCGTTTGAAAAACGGAGGAAAGCCGCCCAATGTTCTCTATATACTGGTCGACGATATCGGGTTCGGGGATCTGGGAATTCCTGAACTCAATGCCATCCGCGGGTACAAAACGCCAAACATCAATAAATTTTCTGATGAAGGTATGCGTTTTACCAGAATGTACACTGAACCATCGTGTACTCCGACACGCGTTGCCTTTATGACCGGCCGTCAGCCCCATCGCAACGGTATGGGTGATACTGCTGTTGATATTGCCGGATTCGGGCTGGCAGGCAAAGAAGTTACTCTGGCCGAGGTATTATCAGAGGCGGGTTACAATACCGTACATATTGGGAAATGGCATATGGGCGATATTATGGAAGCCTGGCCTAACCATCAGGGGTTCGATTTTGCCGCTTTTCCTATTCATCAGCAGGGCCAGTTGACTATCTTCAATGATGATGCCGCCGATGAGGAAGTAACCTTCGGTATCGGCAAGAACAACTATGATGACCGCTTTACCATGGATAATTGGTTTCGTCCGGATGCTTCCCACATGGTTACAGTTGTAGAAGGCAAACGTGGTGAAAAGGTTCGGGAAGTGCATATGAAATCCGGTGAACGCTGGAACCAGAAAAAATATAATGAAATGAACGACCGTTTTCAGCGTCAGACCCTTGAACACCTTAACCAACTTGCTAAACAGGACAAGCCGTTCTTTTTGCAGTACTGGCCTGTCATTCCACTGTCAAATCCACGCACCACTGTTGAACAATTTACCACCCCGAATGGCGGAACCTACGTTGAATCCATGAAGCAGCTTGATGGTTGGATTGGAGAGATCCTGACAGAAGTTGACAAGCTTGGAATAGCAGACAACACGCTGATCATAGTAATGGGAGATAACGGTCATTTCACCAAGTATTCGCCAGGCTCTGGCTTTACTCCCATGATCTATCGTGGCGGCAAGGGTGATGCAACCGAGGGAGGCGTTCGTGTGGATGCCTTTGCCCGGTGGCCCGGTATGATTGAAAAAGATACCATCGCAAATGATATCGTGCATGTTGCAGATTTATTTACCAGTATTGCGCGATTTGGCGGTGCCACGAATAGCATCCCTACAGACCGTATAATTGACGGAGTGGATCAGACTGCCCTGATGCTGCAGGGTGAGACCCATGGCCGTCGCGATCACATCTTCATTTACTCTGGAAATACTTTGAAGGCCGTGGTGAAAGAGCAATACAAACTGTTTGTACCGGGGCCCGGAGTAAATCCAATCGCAGCCCCGTTTTACGACCTCTTCCGTGATACAAGGGAAGAGTATCCTGTCGCCACCGAAGTAGGTGCATGGGGTGGTCAGGAATTTGTGCGGATTATCCAGCGTCACAAAAAGAGAATGGGGAAATACCCCTCTGAAGGACCGGCGGTTGGCCGCCCTTATGATGGTATAGAGAATCTTCGTCCCGAAACAAAAGCTGCTGTTGAAGCATTTCTCTTTAAGCAGCAGGCATCAGCGATGTAAGAATTTTGAGAACTTGATGGAAGTGATTCCATCGGAGGCTATGATCGGTTAACACTAACTGGTTAGTCCTCACGTTATGTGTGGACTAACCGTCGGTTGGTTTCAATTTTGAAGGTACTGGCAGATGATCCATAAATTTTCTAGAGATCGGTTTATAAGCCGTAATATACAAGCATTAAAAAAAAATGGATCCTGCCATCTGGTTGCCGATGGCAATAACTTTTTGCCACAACCGGCCTGGTTGTTTTGGCAAATGTGTGGCTAAGGAGATTACAAAATCATGGCAGGGCTGCACTTGCCGGAAAACTGGATACTATTGGCATCTGGGCCTATCCGCTGCTATATTTCGGAGGTGGATTTCTTATGCTTTTGCTGTTTTATAAGTAACAGTATGTGAGTCTCTCATTGCCAAAAGCTACACTTACTGACGGATATTGAATCTTAACAGCTATCACAGTTTACTTATCCCCTACAGTTTTTTGACTAGATCAGAATTTCACCAGGAAAAGACATCCTTTAGCAACCCCCTGCTTCTCCACCACCACCGGAATCGGCAACGATTTCTTTTCGACCCAGGAATTGAAGGAAGTGGATAAATGAAATCATCAGGTGTACGGAGCTGGCAGAGTCACACCAGCAGAGCTGGTGGTTTTATGAATCTAATAAATATTATTATTCATGAATTTCCAAAATCCATTTCAATGACAGAGAACTGTGCTGGCTCTACAATTGAAATTATAAATTTTAACTAGCACTTATGAAAGGAACTATGAAATGCTAGGAAACACTCTATTCATAATTGGTCTCTTAATTTCGGTCGGTCTGGGCCTTGCCTATTTCCGGGACCTGGGCGATGTTAGTCAGATGGTCCTCAGGGTTAAGCGGGGTAACATGTTACGTTTTATTCGTAATGAGTCTCGAGTACTGACCGTCGGTCTTTGTGCCACAGCTCTGATGTTGCTTGGGTATTTCGCATTTGAAGGAGGGACTGCATGGTTGTTCTGGCCGGTTCTGGTCTTGTTGGGTATTTTGTACGGCTTTACGTGGTTCTATGTGCATATAGGGATGCGTAACCAGATGTATACAGCCAAATATTACAGTATCGACGAAGCCAGGGAAATGGTGAACCCGTCTGGCAGTCTGATCGTTATAGAGAAGGACGGTGTTGCCCGTGCCCATCCTGACAGTCAGATACTTCGTCCACATCTGGCCGGTAACGAGGAAGGACTCAACGGTGAGAATGTGGTTATGACCTATTGAGGAATGGCAAATCTGGGTATAGGCTATACCCCCGTTATCGAAGGGAAGCAGCTGGACTTACAGGCGTTGGCCCAACATGGCAACAATCTGATTATGCGTGACAACACCACAGGAGAACCTATACAGCATATTTACGGCTACCGGGAAAGCGATGGAAAATTCGGTCCGGCCATGAAGCCCTGGCCTACTTTCCGAATGAGTTTCCGTGGGTTCCAGAAAGCTTATCCCGAGGGCAAGATATTTCTGAGTAAACCATCTTCAAACCTGTTTTTGCGCCTATTTGATCTGGCTATGGACACTGCATTTACATCGGGAATTGTCCGGCAGCACAACGAGGCCAAACCGTTGATGAATAACATGACCCATTTTGATGACCGGCTGCCCAACAAGACGTATGTTTGGGGTGTGAATATTGGGGACGATGCCGTCTGTTACACTGACGATTTCATAATGATGAACAATGGCCTAATCAATGCGACCATCGGTGGGCAGGACATCGTTGTAGCCTATGCCCCGGAATTCGAGAGCATAGGCGTCTGGTACAACCACAGCAGTATGCCTGTAACTAACATTGATTTCTACGGCAATTCCGACCGAGGTCAGCTCAAGCGGGTAGAGACCCTTAAAGCTGGCATGTTCTGGCATGTATGGGTCGAATTTTTTCAACACACTGACATAAATCGAGTCGGTCAACCGTCGGATAAGTTGATATAGTGTAGTGCAATTACCTCATACTACTTCTCCTATGTTGATGTTTCAACCAACGATTACTGGCTTTGAGAACACAAAGAAAAGATTGCCAGAGCAAGGGTTTATTAACTTAACTCTTTGCTAAATTTTATTTTGCTACTAATCATTAACTAATGATATTAACCTACTGGGTAGGTTTTAAAATTTTAGGCTGATAGACATGAACATTACTCAAACGTCCAATACATCTTCTAGTAAGAAATACAATCTTGTAGCACGGGCAAAAATATATGCTATAGAGGCGCACAGCCGCATCAATCATCGCCGTAAATATTCGTTCGAACCATATGATGTACACCTAAAAGATGTAGTAGAAATTGTTTCTGCAGTAACTGATGACGAAGAAATCATCGCCGCCGCATGGTTGCGTGATGTTGTAGAAGATACGCCGGCCACATTTCTTAATCTTGAACAGGAATTCGGTTCATCTGTAGCTCAACTGATCTCATGGACAAACAGAAGGTTCCAGCCGTTGGAATTAGGCATGATGGTATTGTTCGGGCTTATGTGATCCAGGCAGATCCACTACAGGAACGCACATTCCGGTCAGATCAGTTGGTTGATGAGGAGTCATCATTTGCTGAAGTGATTCTTGCCCTGACCAAACATAAAATATGCTTTGTAAGGATGCTTGGAACAGTCAGCGGTATCATCACTCGTGACGATATTCAGCATCCTTTTGTTCGGATGTGGCTTTTTGGCATCATCACCATGTTGGAGATGCAGACTACACCATTGATCGAACGTCTATGGCCTGAGGGAGCATGGACCGCATTGCTGGCCAAGAGCCGTTTGGAGAAAGCCCAAACACTGCTTGAAGAGCGATTGCGACGCAATCAACAGACTACTCTGCTTGGATGCCTACAGTTCTCGGACAAGATTCAAATTCTCATTCAGAACAAAGCGATTCTAAATGACTTAGGGTTCCAATCAAAAAGAATCGCTAAACGAGTTTGCAAGGATTTTGAATCGCTTCGCAATAATCTAGCGCATGCACAGGACATTGTTACTCATGATTTCACCCAGATTTCCAGGATGGCGATACGTATTGAATCTGAGCGGCACTAGTGATTACTGCCTGAATTCCAAGGATTCCATTATCGCCCCCCAGTTCGCGGGTATGGTCAAACGCCATATGGCACTTAAGCAAAAGTATCCTGATAGAGCAGTTGTTCACGACGTACCATACAAAGGAATTGAGAACCTCAGGCCGGAAAGCAAGAGGATGGTCATCTTACACCGGACAATAACATGGCAGAGAACAGTATCCGGCCCTTCGTGATCGGACGCAAGAACTGGCTATTCAGTGGCACTCCTGATGGAGCAGAAGCCAGTGCTTTACTGTACAGCTTGATCGAAACAGCAAAGGCAAATGAGCTGGAGCCTTATGCATATCTGCGGTATATCTTTGACAGGTTGCCGACAGCTTCTTCACTTGAAGATTACGAGGCGCTGCTGCCTTGGAATATTGCACTGGGCCAGATGAAACGTGTTTTTACCGGCTGAGTGTGGTTTACATGGCGCTTACGTTAAACTTACACTGGCGTATCATCTGAAGAAACTTGATATTAGGGCAAGTGTCTCTGATTGGAAAATATCGACGACCCAACAAGGAGAGTTCAAGGTTGATCTTCAAGTAAATTCAGCTACTCAAATTATCAATAAACAGGTTAAAGCTCTTGAAGAAAAGCTAGAGGAAAGCCTAGAAAAACAAGTCTCCCTTGACGTAACAGTTACGCCTGTCAGTTTACTGCATGCCGATTAAGTTAAGTTGCAATTTAGTTTTGATGAACTCGTAAAAAGG
>DEIL01000186.1:13329-19744 GCA_002352445.1 Desulfobulbaceae bacterium UBA2775 | reverse complement strand
GCCTGCCGTTCGGCAAGGTTTTTATCGAGAACTTCAAGTTCAAGCAGGAGGTTCCGTTCCCTGTTTTCTGTTGTCTGTATTTGCTTTTCCTGGCTGCTGATCCCTTTTTCCAGACGACGAATTTTGATACGAAAATCTGAAATTTTTTCTTTGCTGCTGCTCTTCTTCTGAATACTGTATGAAGGGACAGCAAGGAGGAAAAATAAGAAAAAAGATGTGCAGGTCAGCAGCACAGATTTCTTGGCTAATATCCTTTTTCCCATGGGGGGCTCATATACGTAAAAATTTATGCATGGTTGAATAGCTGCCCAGGGTGCACAGGAGAATCGACACACCAATGATAGTTATGGTGACAACTGGTGGGAAAAAGGAGAATTCAAACAGGTTGAGTAAGCCGGGGCCTGAAAAACGTATTCTAATCCAGTGAAAAAGGGTGTAAAGAGCGGCAATTCCAATACTGGAGCCAAGAATCCCCTGGAGGAGCCCCTCGAGGAGAAAAGGTATGCGGATATAATTGTTTGTAGCTCCGACTAGTTTTAAAAGTTCAAGTTCTGCCTGACGGCCAAGGATTGTCAATCGTATGGTGTAGGCTACCATAAAAATGGTGGTCAGTATAAGCAGAGTCCCGCTGAGAAGCACCACGATTGAAAGAAGCTTGGTGAAATAATAAAATCTCTCGACCCATTCCTGACCGTATTGAACCTTAAGTGTCCCCGGAAGCTTTGCCAGATAAGCTGAAAACAGTTTCACCTGGTTGAGGCTTCGCAGATTTTTAAATGGGATTACCTCTATTGACGGGGGAAGGAAATCTTTCGGCATATCGTCGAGGACATCTTCATTCTGACCGAGTTGCCCGGCAAATCGCTCATATGCCATTGCGCTGGAAACAAATCGGATATCTTCAACTTCATCAAAGGTCGTGATCTTTTTTATGAGCTGCTGCTGCAGTTCCGGCCCTGGCTCTTCTTCGAGGTACACAATGAGGGTCAGGTCATCACCTAACTTGTCTCCAAGGCTGAGCATATTGGTGTAGATAAGGTAGAAAAATGCAAAGATAAGGACTGAAAGGGATACGGTCAGCAATGTCATCAGCTGGGACCCCCATGTTTGACGTAAATTACGACCCACCTGTCTGATAACCGTAACCCAGAAACTCATGTACCATTGCCTCCGACTATTGAATATGTTCTCCCCGCCCGAAGTTCCATAATTCTGTGGGGAGTGTGTCGGTAAATGGAGTCGTCGTGGGTTGCAATGACTATTGTGGCTCCGGATTTATTACATTTTGTAAGCAGTTGCATCACTTTTTCTGTGGTGGTCGCGTCAAGATTTCCCGTGGGTTCATCCACCAGGATCATGGTAGGAGAGTTTGCAATGGCCCGGGCAAGTGTTACTCTCTGCTGCTCTCCCCGTGAGAGTTCGCCGGTTATTGTATTATGTTTGTCCGTGAGGTTGAGTTGCGCCAGCAGATCTTTTACTCTTCTACGAATAATCGATGGCTTTTTATACGACACCTCCATGGAGATGGCTATGTTTTCGGCAGTTGTGCGGTCAGCAAGGAGTTTAAAGTCCTGGTAGGCGACGCCGATTTTCTGGCGAAGACGAGCCAGTTTATATCCTTTAAGCTGATGAATAGGGTTTCCGGATATCTCTATCAGACCATTTGTTGGGGGTTCCATACTGCTGATGAGTTTTAATAAAGTTGTTTTTCCGGCGCCGCTCATACCTATGATAAAAAACATTTCTCCAACGGCTACAGAGATAGAAACATCTTTTAAAGCCACAACGTCAGGTGGATAGAGTTTTGAAACCTTGATCATTTCAATCATGGTTCCCGGTGGCTCTGCAGTATTATTCTTCATCGGCTGTTTCTGAGATTATTTATAATGGTACTGGCAAAAAGTGCGTGAATTTTCTCATATTTAACACCTTAAATTGAAACAGTAAATTATATAATATTCAATAGATAAACGCAATGTATCAGATATTTTGTGATAAATTCCATAAATCTTTCTTCAAATATGACCCTTCTCGATAGATTAATTTCCCTCGATTTAAAGAATTGTTATAGTTTTTCGAGTTTATCACAGGAGATGGTTTCGTAAAAAACCAATTCTCTCGCAATCCCGTCATTCCCGCCCGGGCGGGAACCCTGTCATTTCAATACGTTCTGGATTCCCGCCTGCGCGGGAATGACGGGTCGGTGGACTTTTTACGACGCCATCAAAGGAGGGAAGAACGAATTTATCTTGCAACTTAGCTTGCAGTTGTTATTTTTGTAGGTTTTATCTGAAATAGTAAAGTTTGGAACATAAAAGTATCGGCAATTACCATATTTTCTCTCTTGCCGATATCAGAATATAAAGGAGAAGACCATGGATTACAGGGAAACCCTTAATCTGCCCAAAACCAGCTTTAAGATGAAGGCAAACCTTGCTCAAAAGGAGCCTATGGCACTTAAGCGCTGGAATAAGGAAGAACTGTATAAGCAGTTACAGGGAAAAGCTGAAAATAAACCTCGTTTTATACTCCATGACGGTCCTCCCTATGCAAACGGGAACATTCATCTGGGTACCGCTTTCAATAAGATCTTAAAGGATATTATCCTGCGCTCCAAGAGGATGGCGGGTTTTAACGCACCCTATATACCAGGATGGGATTGCCATGGTTTACCTATTGAGCATAACGTAGACAAGGAATTGGGGGAGAAGAAGAAGACCATCCCAAAACTTTCTAAAAGGAACGCCTGCCGTAAATATGCAGAGAAATGGATCAAAATCCAGAGAAAAGAATTTGAGCGGCTTGGTGTAATTGGAGACTGGAATAACCCGTATCTGACAATTAACTATTCTTACGAGGCAACCATAGCCAGGGAATTTAATAAGTTCCTGTTGTCTGATTCCGTAATCAGAAATAAAAAGCCGGTTTACTGGTGCTCCACGTGTACCACTGCACTGGCGGAGGCAGAAGTTGAATACCATGACCATAGTTCACCTTCCATTTACGTTAAATTCAAAGTAGAAGAAGATTTTTCCGACATAGACCCCTCATTGGCTGGAGATAATGTTTATGCTGTCATCTGGACTACAACTCCATGGACATTGCCGGCAAACCTGGCTGTAGCCCTGCACCCTGATTTTGTCTATGCCGCTGTAAAAGCAGGCGATGATATTTTTATTCTTGCCAAAGATCTGGTGGAAAAAGTGATGGAGGAGACAGGGATAGAAAAGTATGCGATTAAGGCAACTTTTTCATCCAGGGGGTTTGAAAACAGGAAATGCCGTCATCCTTTTATGGATCGGGATTCACTTTTTGTCCTTGCAGATTATGTCACTACAGAAGCTGGAACAGGTTGTGTCCATACTGCTCCCGGACATGGTGCTGATGATTATATCACCGGGCTGAAATATGGCCTTGATATCCTCTCACCTCTAGATAATGAAGGGGTATACACCAGGGAGGCTGGAGTATATGAGGGGCAGAAGGTGCCGGAGGTCAATTCTGTCATTAATGCTGATATGGCAACCACAGGTGCTCTGATTTATGAGAGTGTATTGCAACACAGTTACCCGCACTGCTGGAGGTGCAAAAAGCCTGTGATGTACAGGGCGACACCGCAATGGTTTATCTCAATGGAAAATAACCAGCTGCGAACCAGGGCTCTGGAGGCAATTGAAAAAGTGCAATGGACTCCGGCATGGGGTATGCAGCGAATTTACTCGATGGTGGAGGGACGTCCTGACTGGTGTCTGTCCAGGCAGCGTAGCTGGGGTGTGCCGATTACCGTGGTTAGTTGTAAAACATGCGGCAAGGTGATAAAAAGTGACGCTCTTGTTAAAAAAATTGACGAACTTTTTCTCAAAGAGGGGGCGGATGCCTGGTTCAGCCATGATGTAGAGGATTTTCTTGAAGCGGATACAAAATGCACCGAATGCGGGGGGACTGACTTTGTCAAAGAAGAGGATATTCTTGATGTCTGGTTCGATTCCGGTGTCAGTCATGCAGCTGTGTGTGAGGAGCGGGCAGAACTCGATTCCCCTGCCGATCTCTATCTTGAGGGCAGTGATCAGCATCGCGGCTGGTTCCAGAGTTCGCTGTTGACATCCACGGGAACCAGGGGTGTGGCACCTTTTAAAGGTGTTCTGACCCACGGTTATGTGGTGGATGGCCAGGGCAAGAAGATGTCAAAATCTGTTGGAAATGTTGTGGCTCCGGGAGAGGTGATAGAGAAATATGGTGCGGAGATTCTCAGGCTCTGGGTTTCAAGTGAAGATTATCGTGATGATATTAAGGTTTCAGATGAGATATTAAAGCAGGTCTCCGATTCGTATAGAAAGATCCGTAATACAATACGGTATATGCTTGGAAATCTTGGGGATTTTAATCAGGGAGAAGATGGTATCCCGTTTAAAGATTTACCCGAACTGGATCGCTGGGCTCTGGCAAAATTTGAAGAATTCAGGGTGAGGGTGATAAATGGTTATGAAAAATATGAATTTCATACCATTTACCAGGGCCTGAACTATTTTTGCGGTACCACGATGAGTGCCTTTTATCTCGATATCTTAAAGGATCGCCTGTATGTTTCCGGTACCAGTTCTCACCTGCGGAGGTCTGCTCAAACCGTACTCCATGCGATCCTCGATGGTTTGTTGCGGCTCCTGTCGCCGGTTCTCTGCTTTACGGCAGAGGAGGCATGGAGCAGCCTACATTGTATTGGTCAAAAGGAGTCTCTTGAAAAAGGGATCTTTTTTGTTGATTTTCCAGGATCGATAGAAGTACCGGGTTGTGATGAGTCGATGATGGACAAATGGGAGCGGCTAATCAAGGTTCGTTCCGAAATAACAAAAGCTCTTGAGATTGCCCGCAGGGAAAAGGTGATAGGCCATTCCCTTGAAGCAGAAGTTCTGGTAAAAGTTGACGATGATGATCTTGCAGCCTTTATTGAGAAAGAATGGCAAACGGTAAAAGAAATTTCGATCATCTCGGAGCTTTCTCCTCTGACTGATACAGCTCAAGAGAATGGAACAGTTTTTCAGAGTGAGGAAATCAAGGGTTTTACAATTCATGTTCTTGCTGCCCGGGGTAGTAAATGTGAGCGATGCTGGATACGTTCCACTACTGTCGGAGAAAATCCGGAACATCCTGCAATATGTGAGCGATGCGTCGGTGTAGTAGCCGGGACTGCTGCTTAGAAAAATGATTTACATTACCCTAGTGGCAATTACGGTTATTGCTGATCAATTGACTAAAGCCTGGGTGCTCAATTCATTTCAGCTCTATGAGTCGAGAGAGGTGATCCCGGACTTTTTTAACCTCGTCTATGTTACCAATACAGGTGCTGCCTTCAGTATGCTTGCGGATGTAGACTCGGCCTGGAAACATTACTTCTTTTTGGGGATCGGGGGAGTTGCAGTCACAGGGCTGACCATAGCCTGGTTCAGGATGAGAAAGGAAAACAGCTTGTATGGTGTGGCTCTTGCCCTGATCTGTGGGGGAGCAGTGGGAAACTTAATTGACAGAATACGTTTTGGTTCCGTAGTTGATTTTCTCGATTTTCACCTGGCCGGGTACCATTGGCCGGCGTTTAATATTGCCGACTCTGCTATATGTGCAGGGGCAGGATTATTCCTTATTGTAAATATTCTAGAATCGCGTAAATAAAAAAAGAGGTGTAAGTAATGAAAGTTGCAGTACTCTTCCCCGGACAGGGGTCCCAGTATCTTGGCATGGGGAAAGAATTTTGTGACAGTGATACAGAGTGTGCGGCCCTGATGGAAATGGCCGAAGCTACCTGTGATCTGAATTTGGGTTCATTGTGTGTTGACGGCACCATGGAAGAACTGACACGGGCAACAAATTTACAGCCGGCAATTACCATTACCAATCTTATCTGCTGGCATGCCTTTCAAAAGGAAGTTGGTGAAGATTTTGAAGTGAGCTGTTTTGCAGGTCACAGTCTGGGTGAATACTCAGCTCTGCATGCTGCAGGTATTATCAGTGCTGAGGACACAATGAAACTTGTCAGTAAGAGGGGAGCACTTATGGAGCGTGAGGGGGAGGTTAACCCGGGCGGGATGCGTGCTGTTCTCGGATTGAGTATTGAAGAAATTGAAGAGATCATCAGCACCTATACAGGAAGCGGAGTTGTTACTGCTGCAAACCATAATACTCCCCAGCAGATTGTTATTTCCGGGAGCAGGGAAGGACTTGATGCGGTTACTGTCAAGGCCGAGGAACAGGGAGCGAAGGTTATACCTCTCAACGTAAGTGTTGCCAATCATAGTCCACTTGTGGCCGGTGCTGTACCCGATTTTAAGGAGTTTATGGATGGGATTGAATTCAATAAACCTCAGACCCCTGTCTATTTCAATGTTTCTTCCGGAACAGAAGGTGAGAACGGAAAAATTAAGTC
>DEIL01000186.1:3104-13248 GCA_002352445.1 Desulfobulbaceae bacterium UBA2775 | reverse complement strand
GATTCTCCTGAAACCCTCGGAAAGTGTCTGGCTAAACTGGAATTGAATTAATTTGGTAAATATTCAGGTAGGCATTATTGTCGTGTCAATCATGTAATGACGGCTGATTAAACGTCATTCTAGGGTTGACACGACAACCAGGTAACCTGAGCAGTTAATATCCGTGGAGTAAGCTTTGATCAATAAATATAAGCAGCTGGTGCTGTCCGGGAAGCAGCTCAATTTTAAGCAGGCTGTTGAACTTGCGAATTGCAAGGATCCTTCTGAACTTTACCAGGCTGCGGATGATTTGCGCAGGGCTCTTCATAATAACCATTTTGATTTATGTTCTATTGTTAATGCCAAGTCTGGGAAGTGTTCCGAAAATTGTAAGTTCTGTGCTCAATCGACTCATTACGATGTTGAGGTGGAAACTTATGATGTGGTCGATAAGGAAATAGCAGTAACTCTTGCCAGGGAAAATGAAAAACAGGGAGTAAAGCGATTTTCTCTGGTGACTGCAGGAAGAAGTGTTTCGGGTCCCCAGCTTGATCAGTTTGAAAAAATCTATAAGCAGCTCCGCCGGGAAACCAACCTCTCATTCTGTGCTTCAATGGGTTTTCTGACAGCAGCGAAGGCTGAACGTCTAAAGGAGATGGGGGTAAAGAGGTATCACTGCAATCTGGAAACCTGCAAAAGTTTTTTCCCGAATATATGCACCAGTCATAGCTGGGAAGATAAGGTCAAAACAATAAAAATTGCGCAGAATGCAGGCCTGGAGGTCTGTTCCGGGGGTATAGTCGGTATGGGTGAAACCCTTGAGCAGCGTTTGGAGTTGGCCTTTGAACTTCGTAAACTTGGTATCCTGTCCATTCCTCTTAATATCCTGACCCCAATTATAAATACACCATTCGCCAACTTGAAACCTCTCGATGTTGGAGAGGTTCTTACCTGTGTAGCCCTGTTTCGCTTTATTAACCCACAGGCGGTTGTCCGTCTTGCCGGAGGGAGGAACCTGTTGGGAGATGAGCAGGATCGATGCTTTACCTCCGGGGCCAATGGATCCATCGTTGGTGATTATCTGACAACAATAGGCAACAGCCTGAGTGAAGATATCAGGATGTTTAAAGATCTCGGCTTTGATTTTGATTGAGAGTCGGTCGTGAAGGAAGAACTCTTGAACAGATCCATTGAAGAGTTGCTGGCCTTTGATCGAAATTATATCTGGCACCCATATAGTTCCATAGAAAATCCCCTTGAAGTGTTTTTGGTGGAGTCTGCCGAAGGTGTGAGACTCAAGCTGGGAGACGGAAGAGAGCTGATTGACGGCATGGCTTCCTGGTGGTCGGTGATCCATGGCTATAATCATCCTCTCCTTACTGAGACCATTGAAAAACAGGCAAAAAAACTGGCCCATGTAATGTTTGGCGGTCTTACCCATGCGCCGGGCATTGAGCTGGCAAAACTGCTGGTGAAATACACACCGGAAGGGTTAAATCGTGTGTTTTTCTGTGACTCCGGCTCTGTTGCTGTGGAAGTCGCCATGAAGATGGCTATGCAGTACCATTTTGCCCTTAGTCGGGGAGGTCAAAACAGAAAGAATCGTTTCCTGACCATTCGGTCCGGCTACCATGGGGATACTTTTCATGCGATGTCGGTATGTGACCCTGTCGGCGGCATGCATAGCATTTATGATGGTGTTCTACCACGTTATTTCTTTGCCGACGCTCCCAGCTGCCGTTTTGAAGATGATTGGGACGAAAGAGATATCCTCTCTTTCGAATCGTTGATTCGAACGCATCATGACAATCTATGTGCTGTTATTTTAGAGCCGATTGTGCAGGGTGCCGGAGGAATGCGCTTTTATCACCCTGAATATCTGCGGTGCGTGAGAAGGCTCTGCGATGAATACCGGGTTCTGCTGATTGCAGATGAAATAGCAACGGGATTTGGCCGATCCGGTGAATTGTTCGGCTGCAATCATGCCGGGATTACTCCTGATATCATGTGTCTTGGTAAGGCGTTGACCGGTGGATATATGACTCTGGCAGCAGTGGTTGCCAAAGAGCGGGTGGGCCGGGTAATTTCGGAAGGGAACCCGGGTATCTTTATGCATGGGCCTACCTTCATGGCAAACCCTCTTGCCTGCAGTGTGGCGGTCAGTTCGTTCGAGTTGCTCATCTCTTCAGACTGGCAGGAGAGGATTTCAGGAATCGAAAACAAACTGAGCGAAGGCCTTAGCCCCTGCCGCTTGATTCCAGGGGTAGCTGATGTCCGGGCACTTGGTGCTATTGGTGTTGTAGAGCTGGAAAAGCCTGTCAATATGGAGCGTATTCAAAAGAGATTTGTTGAAAACGGGGTATGGGTCAGGCCTTTTGGCAAACTTGTTTATGTTATGCCTCCCTATATTATTAATGATAAGGATCTGCAGTTTTTAACAGAGGCTATTTGCAGGGTTGTTGAAATCGAGAGCAGTATAGAATGAGTTCATACACTGAAAAACTTAAGAGACTGGAAGAAGCGGGCAGGATGAGGACGCTTAAACCGCTGTCCGGTCGTACAGGTTGCAGAATTGAGTATAAAGGCAGGACGTTACTCAATCTAACGTCCAATGATTATCTCGGTTTAGCCGGCGACAGGGAGCTCCATAGGCGATTTTACTCTTCTCTTGATGAGCCCGGGTTTCTCAATACCTTTGGCCTTGGGGCAGCTTCATCCCGCCTTCTTACCGGGGATTCGGATATGGCGCATAGCCTTGAAGAGTGTCTGCAAACAGCCTACAAAAAGGAAGCGTGTCTCCTCTTTAACTCCGGCTATCATGCAAATATCGGTATCCTGCCGGCGCTGTTTGCGAAAAATGACCTGATACTCAGCGACAAATTGAACCATGCCTCAATTATGGATGGCATGCAGCTCAGTAAGGCTCAATTTAAAAGATACAGGCATAGGGATTATGACCATCTTGTATCTCTGTTGAAGACGTACCGCAAACGGTTTAATAAGGTTGTTATAGTCAGTGAATCTGTTTTCAGTATGGATGGCGATGTCGCAGATATAGGGCAACTCATTGCTTTAAAGGAGGAGTATGACTGTATGCTCTACCTGGATGAGGCACATGCTATAGGACTCTATGGCAGAAAAGGGTTGGGAATGGCTGAGGAGCATGAAACTGTTGAGGGGATAGATTTCCTGGTCGGAACCTTTGGTAAAGCACCCGCCTCAATTGGTGCTTTTGTTCTCTGCACGGAGGAGATTCGCAGCTATCTTATTAATCATAGCCGTTCGCTTATTTTTACCACAGCCCTGCCTCCAGTTGTTCATAGCTGGAATCATTTTGTTATGCAGAAAATATTTTCATTGGAAGCTAAAAGGATTCATTTAAAAAAGCTCGGTTCAAAACTTCGCATAAGTCTGGTGGAGAATGGGTTGAAAACAGATGGTACAACAAATATTGTACCGGTGATGATTGGTGACGATGCGCTTGCCATATCTTATGCCGTGAAAATGCAGAAAAAAGGATACCTTATCCTCCCGGTAAGACCACCCGCAGTTCCTGAGGGAACCGCACGGTTCAGATTGTCACTCACCGCTGATATGGAATGGGATGATATTAAAAATATTGCTGCTGATATTTCTGATATCGTGATCAAAGGTGAGTTGTGACGCGTACCTGGCTGCACAGAAAGAACTGTAAGAACCTGATCCTTTTCTGTAATGGCTGGGGAATGGATGATCGTCCTTTTCGGCCACTGACCGCAATAAAATATGATGTCTGTATGTTCTGTAATTATTCGCAACTACAGGTAGATGATGGAGTAACGAAGAATTTCGATGAATATGATCAGGTGATTCTCATTGGCTGGTCAATGGGGGTCTGGGCCGGGCAGAAGATTTTTGCCGATCTAAGCGAAAAATTTTCCAGGACTATTGCTATAAATGGCACTCTCTGTCCAATCAGTGATAGGTTCGGTATACCTGAAAAAATATTTGACAGTACTCTTTTCGGATTTGCAGAGAAGGCTCGATCCAAATTTTATCGGAGGATGTGCAGGGATAAAACAAATTTGGAATTGTTTTTAGCCAATCAGCCTCAAAGGACCCTGGAAAGTCAGCAAGTGGAATTGAAGGCACTTCGGGAGAATGTCGATTGTTTCTCTTCTGAAAAGTCAATCTATAACGAGATAATCGTTGCTGATAATGACCGGATTATGCCCTCAGTGAATCAGTATCGGTTTTGGGGTGACAGAAGGATTTTCAATATCCAGGGGTTTCATTTTCTTTTTTATCTGTGGCAGAGCTGGGATCAGTTACTTACATTCGACACCATCAATAAATAGCATGGAAGAACTGCTTGATAAAGATCTGGTGGCAAAACATTTTCAATCATGTGTCGGTACCTATGAAGAGAATGCCATCGTACAAAAAGAGATCAGCAATCAACTCTTCAGTTTGTTGCGACGTTTTGATTGCATCGATTATTCCAGGGTACTGGAAATTGGCTGCTGCACCGGACTACTCACAGAGATGGTGTGTTCTGAGAATACAGTCAACAGCCTGTGGGTGAACGATATTATTGCTGATTTTTGTAATACGACCAGCTCACGAATAAAAAACAGTGTTGCTGACCTTTATCTCCTTCCGGGCGATATTGAAGAAGTAAATTTGCCGAAGGAACTGACCCTGGTGCTTTCTTCAGCTACTTTTCAATGGATGAATAACCTTTCTCTACTCACAGAAAAGATCAGAAACAGTTTAAAAACTGGTGGCCATCTGGCATTTTCAATGTTCGGTCCCGGCACTATGGAGGAGATAAGTTCGCTGACCGGCAGAGGTTTACCCTACCTTTCTGAAGAGAGGCTTCTTCTATGCCTGGAGAAATATCTTCATGTCATTCACATTCATAAAGAAAGAAAACGAATTTATTTTCCAACTGTCAGGGCGGTGCTCAGGCATATTCAAAAGACCGGTGTCGGGGGTTTAAGCAAACAACGCTGGTCATTATCCGGATTAAAAGACTTTGAAAAGCTGTATGTATCCCGTTTTGGGACTGATCTTGGCGTTCCGGTCAGTTATATTTCAACATTTGTTATAGCTGAAAAAAGATGACAAACCCGCTGGATCTTAGGGGCTGTAAAAAAAGGATTGGGTATGAGTAGAAGGGTCTTCTGTGTGACAGGGATTGATACCGATATTGGAAAGACGGTGGTCACAGGCCTTATTGCAAAATCCCTGCTTAAAAAAGGCATTAATGTCATCACTCAGAAAATTACACAAACCGGATGCGAGGGAATCAGTGAAGATATCGTTGCCCATCGAAAGCTGATGGGGATTGATCTGTGTGATGTTGATCATGCCGGGCTCACCTGCCCGTATCTCTTCTCTCAGCCCTGTTCTCCCCATCTGGCCGCAAAAATTGATGGGGGAAATATAGAGATCAATACGATCAGAGAGAGTACAGACTCTTTGCTTGAACAGTTTGATTTTGTTTTGCTTGAAGGAGTCGGGGGGCTTTCAGTTCCTTTGACAGAAGATTTTACCCTGCTCGATTATCTGGCAAAGGAGAAATATCCGCTCATTCTCGCATCAGTTTCGAGACTTGGTTCTATTAATCATACCTTGAACGCTCTTGAGCTTGCGAAGTGGAGAAATCTTGAAGTTGCCGCAATTATCTATAACTGCTTTGCCGGTGAAGATGAGCGGATTGAACAGGACTCAAAATTGATTTTTGAACACTATATGAAAAAGTTCGGTTTTTTGGGCCCGGTAATAAAGATTATGCACCTGGCCCAGTACAAAAAAAAAGGAATGGAACTCCCTGATCTTTCCAGTGTGGTTGGTTCTGATTTCAAAAACCTCTCCTGATTTCTTATTTTTTATAAGAGAGGGTTTAAGGAGTAAGGTACTAACCCCGATTAACGGGAAAAAAAGCAGAGCATCTACACCCACCAGAATGAAGGGGATAAGTACCTTGGCTGTATATTTAACCACTTAATTCCAAAATACATTCCTCAGTTTCTTGTTTTTTATGACAGGCTTTCTGGAGTAAGGTACTAAATACAAAAAATAGATGAAGAAAATTCCTAGACAGGTAAAGCTTGCAATTAAGTTGATCCTCAGTATTGCCTTTTTTTCTGTTCTGCTCTCTTTTGTGCAGGGAAATGAATTATTGGCACTGCTCTCACAGATAAATTGGGGCTTTTTCATGCTCTCGTTTGCTGTTACTCTGATTATGGTCGGTGCCAGTTGCGCCAAGTGGAAGATAATTCTGGACCTGAAGAAAAAAATATCTTATTTGGAACTGTTCAGGGTCTATCTTGTTGGGTATTTTTTTTCAAACATTCTACCCTCTACAGTGGGTGGCGATGTGGTCAGGTCTTACTACGCTGGAAAGCTTATAGACAATCAGTCTTTTTCTGCGGTGAGCGTTTTTGTTGAACGGTTTTCAGGTATTTTTCTTCTGTTTTTTCTGGTCATTGTTGCTCCATTACTCAGGCCTGATCTTTATCAAAGTCCGTATATCTTCCTCCCTGCCTGTGCCGGCGCTGTTTTTTCTCTCATCACTATATGGGTATGGAAGGCTCGCAACCCGTTTAAGTTGCCGGATAAAATTGCACATCTCTTTTTCCGGTTTCTCCATAGAATAGCAACAGTTCCCGGTTGTTCTTTTGTGAATGCAGGGGCGGAGTTTCTTGAAAAGCTATATTTTGGGATTATCGAGCGATTAAAAAAACTGCGGCAGGAGCTTGATCTTGCGATAAGTGCTGTGAGACAGGATAAACTATTTCTATGGCGGTTAATTTATTTAACGGTACTATTCTATGTTCTGACATGGATTAATGTGTACACTTCCTACAGAGCTTTTAATGTACATGTGGACTTTATTGCTGTCTGTGCCTTAGTTCCCGCCGCAATGCTTGTGGCGCATTTGCCCGTGACACTTCTTGGCAATCTTGGTTATTTTGAATCAGTGTTTGTTTTTTATTTTCTTCTCGTGGGTGTAGGTGGTGCCGAGTCTCTTGCCATGGGACTCTTACTCCGTCTGAAAATGCTAACCATGGGGACGGCGGGTTATATAGTCTATTTAACATATAAGCAGAAATATGAGGTTGACCTGGAAATTGGTGCGAGAGATGAAAATATTGAAAAATCATAGCCTATCTTTGATAGTCTCGTAGAAAAAATACAAAACCAGATGGTTAAGTAAAAAATTGCAGATGTAGAGATTTTACGACGCCATCATATTTGGAGATACCATTTTGCTATTGTCTGTTGTAATCCCATTGTTGAACGAGGAAGAAAATATTCCACTGTTATACGATGAACTGGTTGAGGTTCTTTCTACTCTTGAGGAAGGATATGAGATCATCTTTATAGATGATGGCAGCACTGATAAAAGCCTTCAATTCCTGAAAGAGATCCAGGAAAAGGACAGTCATATAGTGGTTGTGAGTTTCAGGAAGAACTTTGGTCAGACTGCAGCAATGGCTGCGGGGTTTGATTATGCCAAAGGGGATATTATCATTACGATGGATGCTGATCTGCAAAATGACCCTCATGATATTCCAAAGCTTCTGGAGCAGGTAGCTGCCGGTAATGATGTTGTCACCGGCTGGAGATATGATCGTAAAGATGCATTCATCAACAGAAGGCTGCCATCAATTATTGCTAATAAGATCATATCTAAAACTACCGGTGTCTGTATCCATGACTATGGCTGTACCTTGAAAGCATTCAAAAAAGAAGTGGTAAAAAATATTAAATTATATGGAGAAATGCATCGTTTTATCCCTGCCATAGCCAGCGGTATGGGGATAGATTTTACCGAGGTAAAGGTGAACCACAGGCCGAGAAGATTTGGTACTTCAAAATATGGTATTTCAAGAACTATCCGTGTCATCCTTGATCTGATAACCGTGAAATTTCTTCTCAGTTATGCAACGAGACCGATCCAGGTTTTTGGTTTTATGGGTGTTGTCTCAGGTGGGATCGGCTTTTTGATTGCTCTGATAATGACATTGCAACGTCAATTTATGGGAACTCCTCTTGCAGACAGGCCTCTTCTTTTGCTTGCTGTAGTGCTTGTTTTTATCGGTATTCAATTTATAACTCTTGGGCTTATTGCCGAATTGCAGGCCAGAACCTATCATGAGTCTCAGAATAAGCCTGTATATCACGTGAAAGATGTTTTCGGGGCAGAGGGGCGTAGCGCAAGAGAGTGATGTCAATCAATCAAATATTGATCGATATCATCATACCCAATTGGAATGGTGAGCATATGTTGGCAGATTGTCTGCAATCGTTGAGTATGCAGACTTTCTCAGGTTTTCGAATCATAGTTGTAGATAATGGTTCAGAAGATGGATCCGTAGCTTTACTTAAAACGGAATTCCCGCAGGTTCAAGTTTTCAGATTTGATGAGAATAGAGGTTTTACAATTGCAGTAAACAAGGGGATCAGCGAAGCGGCGGCTCCCTGGATACTCTTGTTGAATAATGATATGGAGGTTGCACCTGATTGCCTTGAAAATCTTCGGCTGGCCATAGAGAAGTATCAGGATTACCAGTTTTTTGCCCTGAAAATGTTGAATTTTCATCAACGCGATCTCGTCGATGGGGCAGGGGATGCTGTTCTCAGGGGTGGCGTCGGTTATCGTCTCGGTACCATGGAACGTGACAACGACTATTACAGTGCGGACCGAGATACTTTTGGTGCCTGTGCCGGGGCAGGACTGTATAAACGTGAGCTATTTGAGAAAGTGGGAGTTTTTGATCCGGATTTTTTTGCCTACCTTGAAGACGTTGATCTCAATCTGCGGGCAAGAAGGCGTGGTATGAACTGCCGTTACCTTGCATCCGCAATGGTATACCATATAGGCAGTGCCACTTCCGGATCTAAGATTAATGAGCTGACCATTCGCCTCTCTACCCGCAATAATTTAAATGTTCTTCTGAAAAATTATTCCCTGTGGATGTTTATTCGCTTTTTGCCGTCCATTATCGTTTATCAACTGATGTGGGTTCTTTTTTCATCTATTAAAGGAATGATAGTCCCCTATTTCAAAGGAACGGGGGAGGCTGTGATGACATCTGCAAAATTTTTTAAAAAACGTAATGCAATTTTACATCACAGGAAAAATATTCCCGAAAAGGAATTTATTGCCATGATAAATTCGGCTGAGCAGGAAGCGGTAAACTCTATTATGGCGAGAAGAAAGGCGGCCGGGAAAAACAATTTCCTTTTACTCTGCTACAGTAAGCTCTTTCTATAACCTCTTGCAGTTATGACAGGTTTAATACACATAATCATCGTAACTCATAATTCATCCGATGTTTTACCCAGATGTCTGGCGCATCTTGCCGGTCAGAGTGTTTCAATAACCTCTATTACTATTGTTGACAGTGGCTCAACTGATACGCACTATCTGGATGATTTTGCAAAAAAGGAAGGGATCAAACTCATTTTGTCCGACAATATTGGTTTTGCCAGGGCTAATAATCTTGGTTACAGTGAAATAACTGACCGGGATGGAGTCGTAGTGTTTCTCAATCCGGACACTTTTCTACCGGAAAATTTTCTCTCTCAGGCTGTTGAGGTTCTGAGCGAAAATCTCAACGCCGCTATTGTTTCAGGCAAACTGCTTGGTTTTAACCCAGGACAGGGGGAAAAAACCGGTAAGATAGATTCTACCGGTATATTCAGAAAATGGTATGGCCGCTGGTATGATCGAGGAAAAGGCGAAGATGATAGTGACCGATATAGTCTCATCCAGCAGGTTCCTGCAGTTTGCGGCGCCCTTATGGCCTGTAGAATGGAGTCGTTGCACAGATATAATGGAGAGGTTTTTGACAGCGACTTTTTTTTATATAAGGAAGATATAGAGCTCAGTCTTCGTTTGCGCCGGGATGGCTGGAAACTGATATACGACCCTCGTCTTGTCGCCTGTCACTGCCGCGGCTGGCAAAACAAAAGGGGGAGGGTTCCGTTCGCACTTCGTTTCATGGCAGCAAAAAATGAAGTAATGCTCTATCAGAAACATCCTTCACCGTATATATTGTGGGCTTTTCTGAAATATCTTCTGGTTGGAATATTCCGGGTTTGAAATTTTGGAACCAGCTATGATTAATGCAACTCGTAAAAAGGTCATTCGTAGTTCCAGATGGCTAAG
>DEIL01000186.1:0-3037 GCA_002352445.1 Desulfobulbaceae bacterium UBA2775 | reverse complement strand
AGGAGACCGGACTTTTTACGACGCCAGCTATGATTAATGCCGCTCAACCACTACCGTCAATCAGTGTTATAGTTCCTACCCTTAACGGTGAAAAAACACTGGAACATTTTTTTTCCAGTCTGCATCAGCAAAACCTGCAGCCTGCCGAGATTCTTGTTGCCGATTCTTCCTCGGAAGATCGCACCGTGGCTATTTGTAAAGAAAATGGTGCAAAAGTCTGGTCAATATCACAGAATGAGTTTGATCATGGCGGCACCAGGACATTTCTGGCAAAACAGGCTCTGGGGGATATTGTAGTTTTTTTTACTCAGGATGCAATTCTGGATGGCCGCGATGCACTCAGTCGGTTAGTTAAACCTCTTCTTGAATTTGATACATGTGCAGGATCATACGGCAGACAACTTCCACAGCCGGATGCAAGTTGGCATGCAACCTTTCTCCGGGAGTTTAATTATCCGAACAAATCGTATCTAAGAACATTTGCTGATAGAGAGAGGTTTGGTTTAAAGACAATTTTCACTTCAAACTCTTTTGCGGCATATAAAAAGGAGCAGTTATTTGAAGTAGGCTGTTTTAAGAACGGTTTGATTTTTGGTGAGGATACCTGTACTGTTGGAAGAATTCTTGAGGCCGGGTATACCATCGCCTATGTCAGTGATGGTGCAGTATATCACAGCCACAATTATACTCTGGGCGAAGAGTTTCGTCGATCTTTTGATATTGGAGTATTGCACAGTTCTGAGAAATGGTTACTCAATACATTCGGTAAAGCTGAAGGGATTGGATTGAACTATGTTAAATCTGCCCTTGCCCGACTCAAAAAGGAACATCGCTATCTCCTGAGTCTTGATTTTATTCTACGGACAGGTATGAAATTTCTTGGATATAAACTTGGGAGAAGTTTTCAAAGTCTGCCAGTATCATTGCGACCGGTTCTCAGTATGAACTGTAACTGGTGGCGAAAAGAAAAGTATGTTATCAATTAATCTCCGGGAGCAGAGCTCCCTGATTGCCAGGCTTCTGCATTTGATTGACTGCTGTACGGTAGTTGCTCATTTATCATTACTGGTTTTATGGTACAGGGTGCCCTGGAGCCCTTACTATAACCGTCTACTCGTCATCACTTTTGTCCTCTGTTTCCTAAGTTTTCAGTCTTTTCAGCTGTATCGATCATGGCGGGGCTGGAAATATTTCCGTGAATTTTTGGTGATTTTAAAGGCCTGGGCGGCAGTAATCGGTCTCTTGCTCTTTTATTTTTTCATCTTTAAAATATCAGACGGCTATTCAAGGGTAGTTTTCTTTGTCTGGTCGATAACAACTCCTTTCCTTCTCTTTTTCCTCCATGTTGTAGCGAGAAAGGCACTGCGTATGGCCAGGGCAAAAGGAAAAAATGTCAGGCGAGCCGTGGTCGTTGGAGCCGGAGATCTTGGGGTTAACCTTGTAAAAGAAGTTGAGGGAATGCCCTGGTCCGGTATTGATGTTCTCGGCTTTTTCGATGATAAGGTAGATGAAGAACTGGTAACCGAGGTTTACGGTAAACCTGTTCTTGGCAATATATCTGAGATATTCGGTTATTTAACTACCCATGATATTGATTATGTATATATTGCTCTGCCGATGAGAGCCGAGAAAAAGATATTTACTATCCTGCGAGAATGCAGGTCTCTCGGGGCCCGGATTTACCTTGTGCCGGATCTTTACGTTTTTGGCCTGCACCATGCCGAGATACAGTCACTGGGTGAGCTTCTTATCCTCAATTTTAATCCCAATACCGAATGGAAACGGAGTTTCGATCTTCTGTTTTCTATTGCTGTGCTGGTTTGTACCGCACCTCTTACACTTATTATTGCCTTATTGATTAAACTCAGTGACGGCGGGCCGATTTTCTATCGTCATAAGAGAATTACTGCAACCGGTAAATCTTTTAATTGCCTAAAATTCAGGACAATGCGGGTTGGAGCAGAAGGTGATCTGAAAAGACTCCTTGCTGGAAATGATAAACTCAGGAAAGAGTGGGACCATAACTTCAAACTGAAAAATGATCCCCGTGTCACCAGAATCGGTCACTTTCTCAGGCGTACGAGTCTGGATGAATTTCCTCAGTTTATTAATGTACTCCGGGGGACTATGAGTGTTGTTGGCCCCAGGCCTATTGTTTATGATGAGCTCAGCGATTTTTATAAAGAGAGTGCCGGCAGATATTGTTCTATGAAGCCGGGAATTACCGGGCCATGGCAGATTGGGCGCCGTTCGGATATCGAAGAGTATGATGAGCGGGTTCGTTTGGATGACTGGTATATTCTCAACTATTCACTCTGGAATGATATGAAGATAGTAGCTAAAACTGCTTTAATTATAGTGAAGGGTAATGGTGCCTACTGAATTTCAGAGGTTACTACTGGAGAATGTGCATATGGTGAGTGTCTTTGCTGGGAAAAATATTGTTATTGGGGTTACTGGATCAATCGCTGCATTTAAGGTGGCCGGATGGGTCAGCACTCTTGCCAAGGAAGAGGCTAACGTCTCAGTCATCGTGACTGACAGTGGTACTCGATTTGTTGCTCCGCTCACCTTTTCTGCACTTTCCGGCAATAGAACCCATGGGTCAATGTTTGAGGGGGATGACGATTCTATGATCCATATAAATCTGGGTCAGGAGGCGGATGTTTTGCTTATTGCCCCGGCAACGGCAAATACAATCGCTAAACTTGCAAATGGTATCGCTGATGACCTTCTCACTGCAACAGCACTTGTAACAAGAGCCTCAGTGCTTGTCTGTCCGGCAATGAACAGCCGGATGTATTCACATCCGGTCACCGGTGAAAATATTAAGAAACTGAAGAAAATCGGCTATCATATTGTTGATCCTGCCCATGGGCTAATGGCCTGTAAAGATGAAGGGGAGGGCAGGCTGGCAGAATGGGGTGATGTGGCTGAATATCTGGCAAGAGCGCTTACATCACAGGATCTCAAAGGAAAAAAGGTGCTGGTGACCGCCGGACCGACCCGTGAACAGCTTGATCCGGCCAGGTTTTTA
>DEIL01000212.1 GCA_002352445.1 Desulfobulbaceae bacterium UBA2775 | reverse complement strand
CTCCTCATCCACAACAATGAGGCCCGGGTTGCGAAGGGGTGCGAATAGCGCAGATCGTGCCCCGACAACAACCTTGGCGCGCCCTTCAAGAGCTCTGTGGTATTGATCAAAACGTTCAGCCTTGGTCATGCCGGAATGGAGCAGGACGACGAGGTCAGCAAATCTTGAAATAAGATGTGCTTCAAGCTGGGTGGCGAGAGCTATTTCCGGGACAAGGATAAGTACGTCTCTTCCGGCTGCCAAAGTGATTTCTGCAGCTCTGAGATAGACTTCTGTTTTACCACAGCCGGTTACCCCATGAAGCAGAAATGGTTGGAATTTCTGCAAAGCCAGTGAGCCGGATATCTCAGCAAAAGTCGAAGCCTGTTCATCGGTTAACTTGTCGGGCCGTGGGTAAAAACAGAGCTGCTCACCAAAAGGGTTACGATATACCCGGTTAGTCGAGCGAACGACAAGACCCTTTGGTTCCAGACAAGAGAGAGCTTTTGCGGCAGCAGAATACGCCTTTTTAAGATCTTTCAGCGGCACCTTTGAAAGACCTGTCCGCAGACTGATCCTGTTCAGATGAAAAAGTGCTTTTGTTTCAGAAAGTTTCAACCTGAAACCACACTCCATGCTGTATTTTTTACGATACTCTTTGAAATCTATGCAGTTATCTTCCAGGTTACAGCTAAAGTTTTCCATACCAGCAACAATGGAATAGCAGACTTCACGTTTCTCTCGTGTACTGTCCTCCTGAACTGACTCATCAACTTTAACTATGTCCTCTTCGACCAGCTTATTTATGAGTCGTCTGTTTTGCGCATTATCCAACAGTTTGCGGGTATCGGAAACTGTCAGTTTTCCCCTGTCCAGAATAGTTTCCACCCACCTGCAGGAGTCACCATTTGCAACTGCAGACAACCTGGTGTAGTTTTTTGATAAAACGAGGTTTTTGACAGATTGGGGAGATAAACCTGCAGGCAACGCTGTTTTAATCACCAGTCCCAGAGGGTAATGGTAATAGTCTGCAAGCCAGCGGAAAAAAGGAACCATATTTTCATGAAAAAGGGGCCGGACGTCAAGAAACTTAACAATGTTCTTAACAACAAAATCGGTCTCCTGTTCCTCACTGGCTGAGAGAACATAACCGGTAACCCGTCGCCTTGAAAGTGGGACAAGAACTCTTTTCCCTACACTACCCTGCCCACTATCCTGCAATTCACAACCTGGATCAACAGGCAGGGTGTAGGTCAAAGTGCGGTCTAAAGGTGCGGCTACGGCAACCTCAAGATGGATCATAGGCTGCGGTAACTTCAAGAAGATGCTCTCGTAGAGATTGTCCAAGGTCAGGATGACGCAAACCATAGGCAATAATTGCCTTCAGATAGCCCATCTTGTCACCGGCGTCATACCGTGTTCCTTGAAATTCATATGCGTACATGGCACGTTTTTTAGTAAGTGCAAGAAGAGCGTCAGTAAGCTGAATTTCTCCTCCATGTCCGGGGGTGGTAGTGGACAGTATATTGAAAATATCAGGCATAAGAATATATCTGCCGATTATTGCCATATCAGACTCTGTTGTGCCCGGGGCCGGCTTTTCAACCATCCGGGTTATACGAACCGTCCTTTCCCTGTCGTCGTCTTCCCCCTCAACAATACCATACTGGTGGGTCTGATTCATCGGCACTCTCTGGATTGCAACAATGGATTCCCCGACTTGCTCAAAAAGTGAAATCATCTGTTTTGCACAGGGAACCTGGCTTAATACCATATCATCCCCCAGCAGGACCATAAACGGTTCATCACCAATAACATTGCGTGCTGTCCAGATAGCATGGCCTAAACCAAGAGGCTTTTTTTGCCGAACAGAAACGACATCAATCAGGTTCGAGATATTATTAATCTCCTCCCCCAGGGTGACTTTATTCTTCTCTTTTAAGACTGCATCAAGATGAAAATTATAATCAAAATGATTTTCTATGGCAGACTTACCTTCACTGGTGACAAAAACGATCTGCTCAATTCCCGAGGCGACGGCCTCCTCAACAATATATTGTATGGTTGGTCGATCAACAATTGTCAGCATCTCTTTCGGAATTGCCTTAGTAGCCGGCAAAAAGCGGGTACCGAGACCAGCAACCGGTATTACAGCTTTACGTATTTTCATACAAACCTCTATTTTGAAATAATTGGAAAAATTTAAAGTTTTTTCGACTTTGTCTAAACCTGTTGATATGGTAATTATCGATGTCCAGCCAGAGAGTAACAGAAAACTTATCACACTTTATATAATTCATTTCTTTCATGAAATTATTCTATCCTGAAAATCTGCCTATTACCAGTCATAAGATTGACATCATCAAGGCCATCAGAAAGCATCAGGTTGTTATTATATCCGGAGACACCGGTTCAGGGAAAACCACCCAGATTGCCAAAATGTGCCTTGAAGCCTTTCCTGAAAACAAACTTCTTACAGGGTGTACTCAACCACGAAGAATTGCCGCTTCCTCTGTTGCAAATCGTGTATCTGAAGAGTTAGGTAACTATGGTTCTATAGTTGGTTATAAGGTGCGATTTCAAGACCGTACATCCAGGATAACCAAAATCAAATTCATGACTGATGGTGTCCTGTTGGCTGAAACGAGGAATGATCACGATCTCTTGAAATATGGTATCTTGATAATCGATGAGGCCCATGAACGAAATCTCAACATTGACTTCCTTCTTGGATACCTCAAACGTCTGATGAAAAAAAGAGCAGATCTTAAGGTCATAGTCACTTCTGCCACCATTGATACAAAAGCCTTTGCCAGACATTTCGATAATGCACCTGTACTCTCTATTGCAGGTCGAACCTACCCGGTAGAAGTTCGATATAAACCCGTTGATGAAGACCAGTCAGAGGGAAAAGAAAGTGGTATAGAACATTGCGTACAGACAGTGGTTGATCTTTTTTCCAGTGAGTCTAAAGGCGACATACTGGTGTTTTTACCAACAGAACGTGACATTCGTGAGTGCTGCACACTTTTGACGGCAAAAATAGAAAATGCTGTTATCCTGCCAATGTTCGGCAGACTGCAGGCAGGAGACCAGAAAAGGATATTTCAACATTTTGAAAAAACCAAAATAGTTGTTGCTACAAACGTTGCAGAAACATCTATTACCGTACCCGGCATCCGCTATGTTGTAGACAGCGGTCTTGCCAGAATCTCCCAGTACAACGTTAAAGCTAAAACAACAAGTCTTCCGATAAACAGAATCAGTAAAGCAAGCTGTAATCAGCGCAAAGGAAGATGTGGTCGTATAGGTCCGGGGATCTGTATACGGTTATATTCAGAAGAGGACTTTGAGAACAGAGCTGAATACACCCTGCCAGAACTGCAACGATCAAATCTGGCAGAGGTCATTTTGCAGATGATCTCTCTCAACCTCGGTGATCCGGCTCACTTTCCATTTATTGACCCTCCCCGTGGAAACGCTGTCAGGGAGGGATATAGACTGCTTCGGGAGCTTGGTGCAATTACCAACGATATAAGCCTTACAAAAAATGGGCGGATTATGTCGGATTTACCTATAGACCCTTGCATTTCACGAATAATCATTGAAGCCGTGGAAAATAATTGTCTGCGTGAAATCAAAATTATCGGGTCAGCACTTGCTCTCCAGGACCCTCGAATCAGACCAACCGAGCGTGTGAAAGATGCTGATACAGCTCATAAACTGTTTGCAGATCCCCATTCTGATTTCATTATTCTCCTCAATATCTGGAACAAATTTCATGAGTTGCCTAAGAAAGTCAGATCCTGGTCAAAGTTAAAAAAATTCTGTAAAGCTCATTTTCTTTCATTTCAGCGTATGCGTGAATGGCTGGATCTGCATGAACAACTAGACAGGATACTGAAACAGAGAAAAGGGTTTACAGCCAATGATACAGATGGCTCATATGAACAGATCCACAAGTCCCTGCTGGCAGGTTTTTTAAGAAATGTGGCACTCAAAAGAGATAAACTGATATATCAAGGTAGTTATAACAAGACCTTGATGATCTTTCCCGGTTCCCATCAATTCAACAGGAGCGGACAATGGATAGTTGCTGCAGGTTTTATTGAAACAAGCAGACTTTTCGCCCTGACAGTTGCTACAATTGAACCTGACTGGATTGAGATTATCGGCAAAAACTTATGTAAATACTCCTGGTCAAACCCAAGGTGGCACAAAAAAACCGGCCAGGTTATCGCCAATGAAAATGTTTCATTATTTGGCCTGCAGATAGCAACCGGCAGAAAGGTAAATTTTGGTGATCGTCATAAAAATAATATCGTAGAAGCGCGGGATATATTCATTCAGTCGGCACTGGTTCAAGGAGAAATAAAAGGGACATATCATTTCCTTCAGTATAATCTTTCATTAATTAAAAACTGGCAGGAAGCTGAAAATAAACTTCGAACCCGTGGAATAGTTGCAGCCGACCTCACATTTCATAACTTCTACGCACAAAGAATTCCTGTTGATGTATATGATCAAAAAACCTTGAATCGTTTTTTAAAAATGAGACGAAATAAACACTTTCTGAAAATGAGAGAAGAAGATGTTCTTTTGAGAAAACCGGAGGAGAATGAACTGACAGATTATCCTCCATCGATTATTCTTGGCTCTTTAGAACTGCGTCTTCAGTACAATTTTGTCCCTGGATCAAGAGAAGACGGTGTAACCTTCCGATTACCAATCGATTTCGCTCATGGACTTTCTGTTCATTTTTTTGAATGGCTGGTTCCCGGATTGCTCCATGAAAAGCTGACCTTCCTTCTCAAAGGTCTCCCTAAAAACATCAGGAAAAGGCTGGTACCGGTAGGTAACTCTGTAGATCAGATACTGGACGATATCAATCTTTATTCAGGTTCTCTTTACGGTGCAATTCAGTCATCAATCCTGAAACAATTTAAACTGGTCATTCGACGATCTGACTGGCCAACCAACCTTCCCTCACATCTGCAGCCTCGATTTGTCCTTTTTGACAATTCAGGCAAAGAACACAGCAGCGGAAGAAACCTGAAAAAGCTACTTGAAACTGAGAACATCATTGATATTGCAGTGGCTTCCGATCTCCTTAAAGAGAGAGACAGGCAGACAGTAGACTTGTGGGAACAAAAGGAGTGTACTCAATGGGAGTTTGAAGGATTGCCCGAAAGAATCCCACTGTTCAGCAAGCAGGGTGATGCGTCCGGATTTCTCTACCCATCCTTTATACCTGTTCCAGATCGAGGATATATCAATATCCAATTTGATAAAAACCTGTCGACAGTTGAGAACAGGAATCGCAAAGGATTTCTCTACCTCTACAGATTACAGTTTCCCGGGCAATACAAGTCACTGAGAAAGATCTGTACGACTACTCTTTCGGCTCCTTCCGCCCTATGGCTGTTCGAAGGTGGATCAAACCGTAAAGAGGTGACAGACATGCTTCTCGACTATATCATGCGGTCTGTTTTTGGTTCTTCTTCCACGATAATTGAGCTGAGACAGGTTTTTAATGATAATATTATCAGAGTGAAACATGATGGACTTTATAAAACCGGGTCGTTAATCCTAAATAACCTTATGGCTCTTTTACGAAAAAGAAGAGAGGTCAGAGATCTTGTCAACAAAATTTTCAGTAATCATGCCGGCAAGAATTTTCTCCCTCAAGACAAACATACTCTCTTTAATCATCTCATCGATGAAATAGTTGGTTCCGGGTTCCTGCTCAATGGCGATCACTCAAGTATAGAAAAACTGCACAGGCAACTGCAGAGTCTGTCAATCAGGCTTGACAGATTTGCTCTGAACCCTGTCAAGGATGAACTCAAAAACAAAAAATTGTTCCCGCATTTAAACAATCTCAAGAGTCTTGAGAAAACTGAATTTATGTCTGATGATGCCCTGGAATTAGTGGATAAATATCGCGAAATGATAGCGGAATACAGGATTTCAGTTTTTTCTCCGGAGATTAAAACCTCTCTACCGGTTTCGTCCAAAAAACTGCAAAAGCAATGGCAGGCTGTTATGGAAAAGTGTTAAGGATGATGTCAAGTCTGGCAGTCGCTCTGCTCCTGCGGAATTCGCCTGGAAGCCAGGCTCCTACATGAAAGCATTATTTACAATATAAATTGATGCTTTACCACCACCCGCTGTAGGAGCCTGGCTTCCAGGCGATTGTCGGTTGCGGTTACCTGGCACAAATTCATTGTTGCCGGTGAAGCATGCATTTCGAAAGGCGGTTTTAGTGGTAATCTTAAGGAGCAGAAATATGAATAAGGTGATCTTTGGAGTACTCCTGTGTTTATCCGCCCTGATGCTTGTACATATGAACTATGCAATTCTAGGTATTCCGGCATTCATTGCCGGGATAATAGTCATGAATAAAGGGGGAGGACGAAAAGGATGACTCAAAAACCACATCCCTGAAAAACTCTATCATCTTTTTCCTCCTCCATGACATATTCAATTGCTCCGGTATTAAATTGCTCTTATTAATTTTTATCACTGACATCTTATACTCTATATGTGTAGCCAGCCGATTATCCAGATACCATGCATACATAAGCCCCATAAGCAGTCCGGGCGGGGTGAACCCTTCACCCCTGTTAACCAGCCGGGTGTAGTGATTTTGATCATCTGTTGGACACATTCTTGACAGTGAAAGAAAGGCAGCCAACTGGCTGTCAGTGAAGAAACAGGATCTTTTGTCTTCCTCCTGCAAGTAGAGATGGTACACTTTTCCCATCATCAGACCATTGATTACAATGTCCTTCATCACCTTCTTTCCGGCATAGTTTCCCAGAAGAGATTCACCCAGGGCTACCATCAGTGCAACTTCTATTTTTGACCTGACATAAAGTTGATCACTTCGTATCTTTATAAATCGATCATCAGGGTCATAAAAGGAGAATACATTATCCCACCGCTGGTCTCTGTTCCACTTCTCTTTTGCAATGCAGGAAATACCGGCAACCCTGTCAAAATGGTTGAGTGGAATAGTTGGATGATCCCAAAGAATTTCGGTGATTGCGGCTCTCGCCTGTTCCGTATCGATAAATTCTTCGTTTCCTGCACAGGAAAACTCCAACTCATTTATCCACTTTGAAATAGCACCATGTCGTTGAAAAGGGAACAGTTTCCTGAATTCACTTCTATTGACGTAAAGATTGCATTCCTTCTCACTCTTTTGCCACTCTCGTTTCTTTTCTTCAAAACAGTGGCGACCATTGTATAGAGTCTTGATTGCCAGAGCGAGGGTATCGGGATCATGTTGAATAACACCCCTTTCAGCTAACGCCTTTTGGGAGTAAATACCGCATTCTACAGGTATGTAATCAACTTCTCCAAAAACTTCACGATCCAGAAAAATAGGTATTTTCCCTTCTACGGCATATCTCTGAAGAATTGATGCCGGAATATCTTTTAAGGAAACACTGAGCACTTCATCAAACAGATCTCTTGTTCCGCCGGGAATATTATTTTCATATGCTTTAATCATATCAGAGACATGAAACTTCCTCTCCGGATCTGCTATACTCAAATCGGTTTCGCCTTCCTGTACCCACAGATTTGAGATAAGGACTTTAAGCGCATTCTTATTTGCCCTTACAGCGTCAGCCAGGCCGGGCACTTTAAACACAGGTATAATGGAAGAATAGAGACTCCCAGGAGCAAGTATCAAAATATCCGCCCGGGCAATCTCTTCAAAAACCTCACTTAAGACACGAACCTCATCGAAATAATCTACCTGGACATTTTCAACCGGAAATCCTCTTTGAGCCTCGCTCAATCTATTTTCACCAATAATTTCAATGCCGTTGGTATAATGGACTCTCAGCTGCGCAGGAGTGGATGTACATGGAAGAACAGCCCGTTCCCCTGCCCCCAGAACCCTGGAGAGAGAATTCAAGCCATCAAACAATCCCTGATGCAGAACATCCGATTTAACCGCCAGTTCATGATTGCTGTAATCTGGGGAAACTTCCTTGTAAACAGCTGCAGCGACAAGGAGATTACCCAGACAATGGGGCCGCTGCAATGTTTGTGCGAATCGGGAATCATCAAACAGATGCTTGATAAGTTTTCTTAGATAGTTTCTTAATAGTTGCGGCAAGAGGTCAAGCTTTGCACCCAGGGTAACCAGTTCAGGAAGGTCGTGCCTCATTGGACCCGGACAGCGAAAGTTGAACAGCGAATGGAGAGCAACAGCTATCTCTCCAGCCTGTGCCGGCGTAACATTATATCTGGTTTGCAGGGTTTTTAGTTGAATGGATGACAATAGAACGTGCCGTATATCTCCAATGGCAACAAGGGGCAGATCTTTCAACAGCTCCCCGGTTGAACCGCCGTCATCGGTCACGCAGACAATTGATTTTGTCAGGGGAAAGACATCCTTCACCCCACAAAATGGGTTTTCAACCCAGCCCTCAGTCCGGCTGTCTCCACCAATAATATTTGACAGTCCTGTTCCACCCCCAAATACAACAACCCTGACTCCTTCGACATTGCTATTAATCAGCTCCTTTCTAAGGGCAGATAAAAGGGGTCTTGCTTTTACATGGGCCTCCCGGGGGACACCTCTTAACACCAGATCGATTATCTTCTCCCTTAACTCTTCCTGGGGCAGATAATCTAGGGGTGAAAGATGAACTTCTCTTATCTTCCTTAATATTTCTGTTATCAATCTATTTCCTTTTTCCTTTATCACTGGTTGATAAACTCGTAAAAAGGTCATTCAAAGTTACAAATGGCTAAGTCCGATAAGCGTAGACTTCGAGAAGTTTGATATACAAGGCGTAGTGTTTTAAATGGGTACTCGACTATACGTGTGGTATGTCGAGTCTTCATTAAAAACCTACAACGCAGAAGATTGGACTTTTTACGACGCCATCACTGGTTGGCAAGCAGGTCGCGTTCAACCCGGATCAGATCCTCCGGTGTATCCACCTCGATAGAATCGTGCTCCGTTAACATTACCTTTATTTTATAGCCATATTCAAGAGCTCTGAGTTGTTCGAGTTTTTCAAATCTCTCCCATTCACCCTCCGGCAAGGCCACGTAAGAGAGCAAAAAGCCCTTGCGATAGGCATAAAAACCAAGATGTTTATAGTATGTTGGTTTAATCTTTTCGTCAGGATTACGCTGAAAAGGGATTGGAGATCTGGAGAAATAAAGTGCATAATTATCTTTATCGAAGACCGTTTTCACATGATTAGGATCATTTATCTCCTCATGCCGAACTATTTTATAAATCAATGTTGACATCGGTAATGCGGGATCTTCCAGAAGCGGCCTGGCAACCTGTTCAATCACTTCTACCGGGAAAAGCGGTTGATCACCTTGAATATTTACTACAACATCATGTTCTGATATTCCGAGCAGTTCTGCAGCCTCGGCAAGTCTATCTGAGCCGGAAACATGATCGTCTCGAGTCATCACATACTCCCCGCCGAAAGCTTGTACACATTCGGCAATTCGACTATCATCAGTAGCCACTACCACACGGGCAAGTAATTTAACCGCTTTTGCTCTTTCCACAACATGCTGGATCATCGGTTTACCAGCGATCAGGGCCAGTGGCTTTCCTTTAAATCTGTTCGATTGGTACCTCGCGGGGATGATGGCAATAACTTCCGGTGTTGGGTTTGACATAATATTTCTACTTGATTATATGAAGGTCATGTGAAAGATAGATGAAAAAATCATTGCCAATCTCTGTTTCATCAACAATAAATTCATCAATCCGACTCCACCAGGCAAAGTCTCTGGCAAACAGATTGAAACTCCCCTTCCATCCATCGATTGGCAAAACAGACTCGAGGTATATTCTAGCATATACCGCTGTTGGTTTACAATTAGTACAATTTACCGATAATGGCCAAATGAGATCTCTCCTGTTCGTAGACTTTGTAAAAGGGAAAAACGGCTACAGGCACTCCAGAAATCTTACTATCAAACAGCCTCTGGCCAAAGCCATTGGGATTAAGTCAGGCTTCCGACCTTCCGTCTTCGATGCTACTGCCGGTCTTGGAACGGATGGTTTTGTCCTGGCCAGTCTTGGATGTAAAGTTTTATTGTGCGAACGTTCACCTATACTCCATGTTCTTCTTGAAGATGGTCTTATCCGTGCAGCCAGGGAACCTGGAACAAAAGAGATTGTTGCCGACAGGTTGCACCTTCTGTCTGGTGAATCATTGTTTTTTTTGCAGCAAAGTAGTGAAACCTTTCATACAATTTATTTAGATCCCATGTATCCACACCGCACAAAATCAGCACTGAACAAACAGGAGATGAGAGTTATCAGGGATCTGGTGGGTAATGACGAAGATTGTGACCGGCTATTAGAGGCTGCACTGACCGCCGCAGAAAATCGGGTTGTTATCAAACGACCCAAGGGAGCAGAAGAAGTTTCCGGCCCTCCTCCTTCATATGCTGTAAAAATGAAGAACAGTCGTTTTGATATCTATTTATGATGGTATCAAAATAAATCCAATCTTAGCCATCATTTATGATATTTTTCTCCGGCCTTAATAGTGTATGCTCGATAGAGCTGTTCAACCAGGAACAACCTGACCATATCGTGGGTAAAGGTCATTTTCGAAAGAGAAAGGAGCAAGTCTGCCGACCCGGTTACATCACTTGAGAGACCCTCCGGACCACCTATCAGATAATTTACCTGTTTGATACCGCGCATCTCCCATTCTTCAATTTTCCTGGCAAATGACTCGGAGCTGAATTGGCTGCCCCTCGAATCAAGAGCGACGGTGAATGCTCCGGTGGGAACAGATTTGAGAAGAAGAACCCCCTGATCATCCTTTAAAGATTTAGTACGATGCCATTTTTTTTTCTCTTTCAGAGTGGAAATTGAGAAATTGGTGTAATGTTTCAATCGTGATGAATATGTCTTTATTCCTTCCGCAATAAAGACATCTTTTGTTCTGCTTAGAAACAACAGTTCATGTTTCATACTTTATAAGCCTGCCGGGAGCGGGTTAACAGCGGACTACACTGTCCTGCATTATCTTCGACAGCACCTCACAGAACCTTTCATAACCGATCTCTTTTTTTATACCGGGACAAGATTCAGAAATTGTCAAAAAATTATTTGCATCATCCAAAATGGAAGGATGCAACGGCCATTGAGCACAACGCCAGGGCCTGCCGTCATGAACAGAGCAGCCATCGTCATAAAAGATACAGTGGCCGTCTACAATCTTCATTTGAACACTGTTGCCGGAAACACGCCAATACTGCTCACGTACATCCCTTTCACTCATATCAAGGGATGTTCTCATTCTCACCTGATCTGCTTCATCAAGAGACACAGTTGTCTCGCCCCGGCAGCAGTACCCACACCTTACACATGAAAAAATGTCAGACACATCTGCCACTAAGTTTCTCCCCGGTTCTATTTTTTATGAAATATCAGGCATGATGAACTTGTAAATACCTTAAAATTAGATAGCTAAGTAAAAAGCTTCATATACGAGGCGTGTAAATTTTCTATTATTTCGGCGTACTGGAGTACGTCGAAATAATAGAAAATTTGCAACAACGAAGTAGATGAAGAGTTTTTACGACGCCATCAGGCATAACCGATTACATCTTCATAAACCGCAATATCAATACCTAGCTGTAGAGCCGCAGCTCGCCATTTTACCTTATCGTCAATATTAAATATAATATTGTCGTCAGCAGGTACAGTCAGCCACCCATTTGCCACAAGCTCATTCTCTAACTGTCCTGGCCCCCATCCGGTATATCCAAGAATAAACAGATAATGCTCAGGCCCTCTCGCTTTCGCTATATCTTCCAGCACCTTTGTTTCTCTGGTTAAAGAAATCGTCTCACTCACCTCAAGTTTATGCTTTGTAACATAATCAGACATAAAAAGGATAAACGCAGACTCCAGCTCTACAGGGCCACCGATATATACAGGCGGCAGCTCAACATCAGGGACTGGCAGATTCCCTCCCTTGAGTATTTCCGGCAGAGTGAATACTCCATGAGGCCGATTTATCGCCACCCCCATCGCCCCTTCACTGCTATGAGCACAGATATAAATCACATGCTCCTCGAACCGCGGATCAGGCATTTGAGGAGTAGAGATAAGAAAAGTACCCACCAATGAGTCTATTGAAGAAGCTGCATGGTCTTCCATGTTAAAATACTCCGCTTGAAATTTATCTTCCCTGCACTTCTATTTTATCAAACTCCAGGTCTACTCGTCAAGGGTCTCTCCAACAGATCAAATCACTGATCTCTACCTCTTCTCACTTATCAATCACATTGGTAATGACAAATCCGGTTTTATAACCTACTATCAGCAGTGTAAGATGAAAAACACCGGGTTCTGTCCCCACCCAGTTTAAATAACTATCATGCAAGCGACAGGAGAATGAATAAATGGCTCAATATTCAATGCATCCCCCCGGAGTTAAAATGAAAAAAGCTATTAAGGAATTCTCGGAACTGCTGCTCGAATCCCCGGAGAAAAATCGATGGCAGCTACTTCAGCAGGTCGAACTCAAATATGATCTGTCTCCACAGGAATGTGAATTTCTTAACAACCATTTCAGTCAGAAAAATTCATGATTGCCAAAACCGGCAGTTCTAATCAGGGTGAAAAGAAGTTATAGACTCCCGATATTGCCAGAATCAATTACAAGCAGTGCGATCACCGGTAGCCGCTAAAAGCTCACAGTAATATGCTTCTGTCTGTTCACACATAGCCCGGGCTGTAAAATTCTTTATTACCCTCGCTTTTCCTTTTTCCCCCATACGATTCAACTCGTCCTTATCCATTGCCAAAGCAATCTTAATGGCTTTGGCCAATTTTTTTTCATCTGATGGTGTGACTAGCCATCCATTTTCGCCATCTACTACAGTTTCAAGACTCCCTCCATGAGCTGTTGCAATCACAGGTTTTCCCATTGCCATTGCTTCAACAGTGGTTCTGCCAAAGGCTTCCGGTTCCAGAGAAGATGTGGATAAAACAATATCGGCCAGCATAAAAGCTGCCGGCATATCACTGCAATGGCCTACAAGACGTGCTGTTCCAGTTAAACCATTTTTTTCTATAAGTTCTTCGAGTTCAGCTGTATACCCGGGATTATCTAAAGTATCTCCAACCAGAACAGCAGCAAAATCAGAATTATTAACAATGAGCAGGCTTTTTAGAAATAACTCCTGCCCCTTCCACTGTGTCAACCGGCCAGGTAACATAATGATTTTCCTTTCTTTATCCAGATCCCATGTGTTTGCTAATTTTTGCTTTCGAGATAAGTCAATGTTTTTGGAGTCAAAATAATCGGTATCAACGCCCCGAAAAATAAGTTTAACATTAGTTTCCCGATCATAATTTTCGATAATATGTTTTCTAATGCTCTTTGAAATGGCGATAACACCCTCTCCTTTTGCCATTATTGCACTATATGCGTTGACAGAATAGAAACCATGAAAAGTTGTTATAAGTACCGGCCGATATTTTCTGGAGATACTTTTCCAGGCAATATACCCTATCCATGCGGGCATTCTTGAACGAAGATGAAGAATATCCACCTTCTCTTTTTTCATGAGCCGCCTGAGTGGCAAAATATGCAAGAGAGCAATCGGGCTTTTTGAACCAATATTTTTTCCGATATGCTCACTCCCATCCTTCTCCAGTTGAGCAACAAGTCTGCCACCGGCAGACACAACTATTGACCGATGGCCCTTCATCACGAGATGCCGTCCCATCTCAAGTGTACCCCTCTCGACTCCTCCACTCTCCAATTCAGGCAGCAACTGCATTACTGTCAACGATCTGGAGGTTGTGCGAGACAACTTACTATTATAAATATCATGGTAAAGCTGAATAGTTTTCCTGCACATACTTGAAGCAGTAAAGTGTTCATTCACCCACTTTTTCCCCTGCTTCCCAAATCTTTTCACCTTCTCAGGATCAGATATTGCATCCTCAATAGCCGTAGCAAGTTTTACCGGATCAAGTGGGGGTACCAGCCAACCGGTTTCTCCCTGCAAAATTGTTTCCAGACTGCCGCCGTGTGCTGTCGCTATAACCGGTGTTTCCATGGCCATTGCCTCTATAGCCACCTTCCCAAACGCTTCGGGTTGAGTGGAACTGGCGGAAACTACTATATTTGCAAGCATAAAGACAGCAGGCATATCACTGCAGTGTCCTGCGAGTTTAACTTTTTCTGTCAAACCATGATGCTTAATCTTCTCCCGTAACTTTTTGCTATAGGAAGGGTTTTCTTCTGTATCACCTATACAAAGTGCTATAAAATCAAGATGTTTGATAAGAGCAAGACTCTCAATAAACAAATCCTGCCCCTTCCATTGCGTCAACCTGCCGGGAAGGATTATAACCGGCCGGTCCCGGGAAGAGAGGTTCAATTTATTACGTAGATAACTGATACGATCTGCAGTTACATTTTCTGGTGAAAATACTTTGTTGTCAAACCCACCATGAATCAGTTCAATTCTTTTTTCATCAACTTTATAGTTCTCTAAAATGTGCTCTTTTATGGTTTCAGAAACTGCTGCTACCCTCTCTCCCTTCGTCATAATGGCTGAATAGGAGTTTACCGAATAAAACCCGTGAAAGGTGGTTATCAGGCTGGGCCTTGCATTCTCAGGCATAAGCTTCCAGGACAAATAACCTATCCATGCAGGTAACCGGGATCGCAGATGTAAAATATCAACCTTCTCTTCACAGAGAAAATGCCTGAGTTTTGAAACATACTGGAGACAACGAACAGACTTCTCTCCAATATATGGCCAATGAATATGCAAAACTCCACTCTCTTCGAGGAGTGGAACCAGACGTCCACCACCTGAGATAACAATAGATTTATAGCCAATATCCGCCAGATAAACGGCAAGATCTACTGTTTCTCCTTCAACACCACCCTCATCGAGTTCGGGCAGTACCTGTACTACTGTCAGCTTGTCGGCCACCATCGTTTCAATATAGTATCAGCACATCTCTGTGCTTCATTAAGATTGTCATGGTCAACCCATGTACCATTCTGATTAAACCATTTCTCGTAAGGTAGAATAAATCCCTTGTCCTCCAGGTATGTTACACCTTGCAGAAATTTATTGGTCTGTTTTTTCCAGTCAACGGGGAGCACTCCAACTTTGCAACCCGCTGTCAGCGCTTCAAATATCATTGATACGGAGTCGGCTGTAACCCATACAGTAGTCGATATATCATACTGTTGCTCGACCCATCCGGATTCAGTATCCTTAAAATTATAAAAGGTGGCATTAGGATAGCGGCGAGATACTTCTTCCAGCATTAAAATCATATCATCTGGAGTCCTTGGTGAAGAGGATATCAGCCATTGGGTTTCTGGTTTCCTTTTAACAATATTTTCTGTTTTTAGTTTTAGTTCCGAACTGTTCCATCTGTGACTTTTTTTATCAATCCCTCCAATCAGTATTAATCCGCAATCTTTTCGGTGCTGTTTTTTGTTTATAGAACAATTTGGCGGGCCAACAGTAAGTATTATATTTCCTTTCTGCTCAAGACCATCATGGAAAGGAACAAAACAGAGATCAAATCGACATCGAATAATAGGATCCGGAGCCATACATGTTACAGCAGGGATTTTAAATTTTTTTCTGCACTGCAGAATCGGCAAATGGGTGCAACTGCCGGTTCCAATGATAAGATCCGGCTTTACAATCTTCATATCGCTGGTAGTGGATATGGGCAGATTGAGTCTGACTATGCCCAAAAAGGTTTGCCAAAAGGAACGGCGGGCAACTTTGATTTCAGTAGTCTTTACTGGAACTCTTTTTGCCAGTGCCCTGATGATACCTAGGGTCTGTTTTGCATGTCCGGGACTGCCATCAAGAAAGCAAATGATATGAATCCGGCTTTGTCTGGATGTTTTCATTGACGACGAACTGTTATGACGGGGATTAAACTATCGCCTTGTATTGGGTGGTGAGGGTGGTCTCTGAGATCTCCCGGCACTACCGGCAAGTTTCAAAATAATCTGATTTGATTTATGTAACCTCACTGTCATTGTTTTAAAAAGTTGACTTGTAATATCAGGATATTTTGCAATGATCTCATTGATTTTATCCCCAGGATAACGTTTTACAGTACACCTTCCCTGTGCAATGATAGAAGCGGATCTTTGTTCACTTGTTATTACAGCCATTTCACCAAAATATTCTCCGGGTTCTGTCAGTTCTGCAATTTTTTTCCCATTTTTAATAACTGTAAGTGAGCCCCTGATGAGTTTAAAAAAATCAATATCGGTGTTACCTTCACGAATGATTGCATCGCCATCCTCGTAGTGCTCCCGATCAGGGTTCACCAGGTATGCCGGTAAACTTTCTTTTTGGGCAACTGTACGTCTTAAGGTTTCTTCAACAGAGGTAACCCCTTCCCTTACCTTCTGCAGGGCTGCGTCACGAAGAGGTGTCATACCTTCCTGGATCGCAATTTTTCTCAACTGATCCTCTGGGACCTCTGCACTGATAGCCTTTGCAACTTCGTCAGTCACCTCCATAAGCTCAAAAAAACCGACCCTGCCCTTATACCCCAACCCATTGCATTCTGGACAGCCATTGGGACCAAAAGTAACTAAATTTTCAATTTCATCCTCACTAAAACCCATTGAAAGGAGTACTTTTGAATCATGCTTTTCTACTTTTTTACAACTTTGACACAGTCTTCTTCCCAGTCTTTGAGATAAAACCATAGTCACGGAAGAGGCAAGCATATAGGCAGGAATGCCAATATCAACAAGCCTTCCGATGGTTGCTGCACTGTCGTTGGTATGAAGAGTTGAAAAGACCAGATGCCCTGTCATAGCCGCTTTAATTGCAATCTCAGCGGTATCCATGTCACGTATCTCTCCCACCATTATAATGTCAGGATCCTGGCGCAGGAAAGCCTTCAAGCCTGCTGCAAATGTCATCCCCACCTCGGTATTAACATTGACCTGATTAATACCTTTGAAATTGAATTCCACCGGATCCTCAGCAGTGAGAATTTTTATATCCTCACTATTCATGGAATTGAGCGCAGAATAGAGGGTAACCGTCTTTCCTGAACCGGTCGGTCCTGTCACAAGCAATAATCCCTGGGGTCGGGTCAAGCACCGCTTCAACATTTCAAATGTCTTTACTTCAAAGCCCAGCTTTGTCAAATCAACATTTAGAGACCCCTTATCCAATATACGAAGTACAACTGATTCACCAAAAAGAGTGGGTAGTGAAGAGACTCGAAAGTCTACTGATCTGTTACGTCCCATCCTCATTTTAATTCGACCGTCCTGGGGAATACGTCTCTCTGTTATGTCCAGACCGGAAAGAATTTTAACCCTGGCAACCAGGGCGTTTTTGATTGTCAGAGGCAGATTCATCGATTTATACAGAGCGCCATCTTTTCGATACCTGACCTGCATGTTTTTCTCATACGGCTCAATGTGAATATCAGACACCCCATCCTGAACCGCCTTTAGCAGAATACCGTTTACAAGTTTGATGATCGGAGCATCGGAGGCTGCAAACTGATCCCCGAGACTGTCGTCTGCTTCCCCTGCTATCTCAAAGTCATCCGCCGCCTCGGCAACAATGGAGCCAAAGTCATCAACTTCAGTCATACTCATCTCTTCTTCAGGTTCTTCCTGCCCCCCGAAATATGACCTGGCCTCCTCGTCATCAATACCGTAATACTTCTGAAATGCCTCAACAATATCAGTCTCAGAAGAAACGCACACAGACAGTTCCTTATCAAGCAGATTTTGCAGCTCTTCGACAGCGGTTACATCAGAAGGCTCGGCCATTGTAATCTGCAGCGTATTGCCTGCCATTCGCAGAGGAAAAGCCATATATTCTTTTGCCTGCTCATAGGAAATGAGCTTTATTGCATCCTTGGACGGTGGTTCGGATTTGATTACAACTGCGGGGTAATTGTGTTGTCTGCTCAAAAATGTAAAAACAGTATCGTCGTCTATATACTCAAATTGTCTCAGTATAGCCCCGAGCCTGCCACCATTTTTCTGTAAGGCTTTTTTGGCAGTATCAAGCTGAGCCGGAGTTATATAACCAGCTTTACTTAGAAGTTCACCAATTTTAATCTTTCCAGCACCTGATTGATCCTTAACAGTTCTTTTTCTTGATGATTTCCGTGAATTTTTGGTGTTCTGCAAAGCCATATCAACTTACCCTGGGAAAAGGTATTCACACTTTTGCATGATGATTTTGTTCAACTCATCATGCGGCATAAGAAGGTTAAATAACCCTGGTTTCTGTCCGGAAATGGAACATTTTGATAACACTCTTACCTAACCGGGAAAGAGTTTCAAAATACCATTATAGTTACAATAGCATTTTTTTTATTTAAATTTAAGGATTTAACAGAAGAAACAATAATATTTTTTCTCAAAAGTGAATTTAGAACATTACAAAAAAAATCTTCCTGCCTCAAGATGTACAACAAAGCAGAAAGATTTCTTTTAAAAATGTCTTGAAAAGGTTAAGCGATAAATGGACACCTAGATCATTGGATACCGTTTTTGTCTCAAGCAGTTTCAGGTAGTTGACCTCAGAAATCTCCATCGATTTCTGTTATGCCCTGAACATTTATGTTACAAGAGGTATCGCCGACTCTTCAGTTACCTTGCCAAAACGGTGACATTTTTCTCAACAGTTCTATGATTGCCGGCATCTTCTCAATAATATAATCAACTTCTTCCTCTCTGTTGTAGACACTTAGAGAAAAACGTATTGAGCCATGTGCAGCGGTAAAGGGAACTCCCATTGCCCTGAGTACATGGGATGGCTCCAGGGAACCGGAAGTACAGGCGGAACCGGAGGAAGCACATATCTTATGTCGATTCATATGCAGGAGGATAGCCTCTCCTTCGACAAATTCAAAACTGATATTTGAAGTATTTGGCAGTCGAGCTGTTTTATGTCCGTTTAGACGAGACTTTGAAATACCAGAGAGTAACCCTTCTTCCAGCTTATCACGCAACTGTCTCACTCTGGTATTTTCTTCTTCCATCTTTTCAGAAGCAAGCTCACATGCCATGCCCAGTCCGACAATAGAGGCTACATTTTCAGTACCGCCTCGACGGCCATGTTCCTGATGGCCTCCTGTAAGAAACGGCACAAAAAGAGTCCCTCTTTTAATATACAATACCCCTACTCCTTTCGGAGCATGAATCTTATGTCCGGACAAAGAGAGAAAATCGATATCAAGTGTTTTCAGGTCGATTGGAATTTTGCCGACTGCCTGAACAGCATCCGTATGAAAAAGAATCCCTCTCTCGTTGGCCATAGCTGCCATTTTTTCAACAGGATAAATATTACCTGTCTCATTATTAGCCCACATAATACTGACAATAGCAGTATCATCAGTCAATACAGCCTCATATTCAGCCATATCGATCATGCCTTCGCCATCAACCTTCAGTCGGGTTACTCTATATTTGTGCCCCGTCAAGGTTTCAAGGTTATCACACAGACTCTTTACCGCAGGATGCTCAACCCGTGTTGTCACTACATGTCTTTTTTCAGGAAATGTCCTCAAAGCGGATAAAATTGCAGTTGAGTCGCTTTCTGTTCCACAGCTGGTAAAAGTTATCTCTTCCGGCTCTGCGCCCAGCATATCTGCCACTTTTTCCCGTGCCTCAGAAACAGCCTGCCCCACCTGCCCTCCAAAAGTGTGCATACTTGAAGGGTTTCCATAGAGATTAGTAAGAAATGGCATCATGGCATCCACAACTTCCGGGGCAATCATTGTTGTAGCATTATTATCCATGTAGACAACTTTTTCATTTACACTGCTCATCAATTTTCTTCCTCCACGATAAGGCTGTCCAGCACCAGCTCTCTCAATTTTCTCTCAACATATTCTTTTATGGTAGTTTGTGATTTTTTACAGCTTTTGCATGCACCTCGAAGAGATACCGTAATAAAATCCCCGTCTACATCGATGAGTTCAATATCACCGCCATCCTTTCTCAAGCCAGGTCGTACTTCTCTTTCAAGCACATCTTCAATTTTCTTAATCTTCTGTAGAGCCGTCATTTTCTTTGGTTTAGTACCAGGACTTGATATTTCGGATTTCCCTCCTACGGTATCGCGAAGAATTTCCCGAAGCTTATCTTCACATTTTCCACATCCGCCGCCGGCCTTAGTAAAGTTGGTAATTTCCTCAATAGATCGCAAATTTGATTCATTAATTGCCCTGATTACCTCCAGATCGGTAACACCGAAACACTCGCAGACTACTTCTCCTGCAGCCATTGGCAATATTAAACCGCGATAGTCTGCAATGGCTGCTTCAAGTGCCTCACGACCCATCACGGAACAGTGCATTTTTTCTTTCGGCAATCCGCCAAGGGCATCCGCAATATCCTCGTTAGTAATGTTCGCAGCCTTGTCAATCGACATCCCAATCACCATTTCTGTCAAAACAGAAGAGGAGGCTATCGCACTGGCGCAACCGAACGTTTTGAATTTTGCTTCCGTTATAATATCATTTACGTCAACTTTGAGCGTCAGCTTCAAAGCATCGCCGCATGCCAGCGATCCGACATCTCCGGTACCACTTGCATTTTCCACCTCTCCTACATTCTGTGGATTGAGGAAGTGTTGCTGCACTTTATCTGTATATTCCCACATGAAAATCTCCTGGTATTGAGTGCCTGGAAAATTGTTTCCTGTTTTGGGGCTGTAGGGAAATAACATGGCTGATATTGCGCTTGGATTTGGGTTGTATTTGGATGTTGTGATTGAAAAAACCGCACACGTAGCCGGCTACGTTGAGGATTTTACGATTGAACAACATTCAAAGATAACCCGAAGATAAGATGCAAGATTGGCTATGTTATTTTTTTACAGCCCCTTTGTTGTAATAGAAATTAATTTCGTATCAGCACTTACACCCCCCGGGAGCTTGTCCGGGAATGTATTTTGTCCAAAATCTTCGTTATTTTCAAAAAAATAATACTTGCAGGTAAGCGTAGACTCCGATATCAAATCTATGGCTGTGCTTATTTTTTGGAAAATAGCGGTTTTGAACAAAATGCTCATTCTCAAACAAGCTCCCAGGGGATATTGCGCTTAGTCCCGGCTTATTTTTTCCGGTAATTGTTACTATTACTGTTGATCCATTACAAGCTGACAATAATACCTGAACTGCAAAACGCAACCAACGCTGCAGTCAAAATATCACTTTATTGAATTCCAACTTCAGCCAACACAGATTTTTCAGAATGGACAAGTTCAACAGTAGTATTACTTCAATCGCTTTGCCTCATCTACAAGCATAATGGGAATGTCATCTTTAATTTCATATAATAATTTGCATTTCTCACAAATTATTCCGTGCTCGTCCTGCAATTTTACAGCCCCTTTACATTGCGGGCAGGCCAGAATTTCCATCAACTCTTTATTTATCATCATCGCCTCGTCTTTAATCTGTTTCATGGTTATTAAAGGAAAACAACTTCCTTTCAAACAAGAAAGGTCAATTTTATTGTATGATGGCGTCGTAAAAAAGTCCGATAAGCGTAGACTTCGAGTGACCTTTTTACGAGTTCACCATTGTATAATAATGCACAATTTGATATTTACCTGAATTCGAATATGATTGCAGAATTAATTTCCATCAGATTTTCCACATCAAGATAGAATGATATTCGAACCAACACAAAACCAACACGAGAGCATTTTGAAATGAGCAACAGCCCGCCCCCTTTCAAGACGTCAGTCAAATTAGAACTTCGTAACGCAGGGATTATCACAAAGAAAGATGCCCCCCCTGTGAAAGCCTACGCAGCAACCCTGACAGACTGGTTAGAAACCAGAAAAATAAACGTGGTTATCAACAAAATTTCTCCTGATCTTGATATAATTATTGTTCTTGGAGGAGACGGCACATTATTGCATATCGCCGAGCAGGCCGCCAGATATTCTATACCTGTTCTCGGGATCAACCTTGGAAATTTAGGTTTCTTAACTGAATTGACAGAAAATGAAACCTTCAGTGCCCTTGAGTATATTTTGAGCAATCAGGTAACAATCGAAAACAGGTTGATGCTGAAAGCACGTGTTGTGAGAGACACTGAACCCTGTGATTACAGGTATGCTCTTAACGATATTGTTATAAACAAAAATGCTGTTGATCGACTCCTCAACCTGTCGACCACTGCAGATGAAAAATATATTACCACCTATAAAGCTGACGGCTTAATCTTCTCTTCTCCAACAGGATCAACAGGGTATAACCTCTCCGCAGGTGGACCCCTTGTTCATCCTGGCCTGGCAACAATTCTAGTGACACCTATCTGTCCTTTCATGCTCAGCAGCAGGCCAGTTATACTTCCCGCTGATAAGATCTTACGAACCCGTCTTGACACCAGAGATAACGGTGAAAATGCTCAAGTGATTATCGATGGTCAACCAGTCTGGGTAATGCAAAAGAACGATTTACTTGAAATCGAAACCGCTGAACATTCGCTGCAGCTCATCGTCTCATCGACAAGGGATTATTTCACCATTCTGCGCAATAAACTTCACTGGGGTTTTCAGGAAAAGGATTAGCCAGTTCACAAAACCGGTATTCATTTTTTCTTTTTTATCCCATACTTCTTCATTTTATACTGGAGTAAACTCTTAGTAATGCCAAGCTGCTCAGCAGCTCTGGCCTGAACATTGTCCGTATCGGCAAGAGCCCTGGTCAACATTTTGTCTTCAATAGTATAGAGCACATCATTCAACCCGGCATTTTCCGGAATCAGTTGATTCAGATCCATCTCCTGTCCCCAGGATGATTTTTCATTATCATATCTAGTATCAGGTTGCACATCTTCCGCATTAATCACCCCATCACTGCAAAGAATAGCAGCTCGCTCTATAGTGTTTTCCAACTCCCTGATATTACCTTCCCAAGGCAGTTTCATGAGTAGCCGAAACGCATCAGCGGAAATCCGTAACTGTGTTTTTTTTAAAATGGTTGTAAATTTATCAATAAAATATTCAACCAGGAGCTTCATATCATCCATACGTTCTCTTAATGCAGGCAGACTAACCGGGATAACATTGAGCCGGTAAAAGAGATCCTCTCTGAACCTACCGGCAGCAACCTCTTCACGTAAATCACGATTGGAAGCACTGAGTATCCTCACATCCACTTGATGGGTTTTCCCCCCCCCCACTCTTTCAAATTTCCTCTCCTGAAGAACCCGAAGCAATTTAGACTGGAGAGATAAGGGTATTTCACCTATTTCATCCAAAAAAATTGTGCCGTTATGGGCCAGCTCAAACCTTCCTTTTCGCATAACGACCGCCCCGGTAAACGCCCCTTTTTCATGTCCAAACAACTCACTTTCAAGAAGTCCCTCTGAAAGAGCAGCACAATTTACTGTAATAAATGGCTGTGCTTCTCTCGGGCTGTTCATATGAATTGCCTTGGCAACCAACTCTTTACCGGTCCCGCTTTCACCGGTAATAAGCACCGAGGCATGGGTGGGGGAAACCTTTTCAATAAGTTCATAAACCTTTAACATTTCGGGTGTTTTCCCTACCATCCCACTAAATCCTGTTTTACCTCTTAATTCATCGCGTAATCGGGTATTCTCTCTAATTAGAGCATAGTGTTGAGCCGCTTTACGTAAGCTGACAATAAGTTCATCATTGGAGAATGGTTTTGCCAGATAACTGAATGCGCCGGCCTGCATTGCTTCAACAGCTTTATCCACTTCTGCATAGGCGGTAATAACAATCACAGGAAGATCCGGAAGCTTCTCTTTAATTTTCAGCATAAACTGCATGCCGTCCATACCCGGCATCTGCATATCTGTAATTACAATATCCAGATCAACATCATTTACTATTTTTATGCCCTGTTCTCCATCGGGGGCGGTAAAGACTTCAAAGCCTTCATCCTGAAGCAGCTCCGACAAAACTACGAGATAATTTGGTTCATCATCTACAATAAGGATCGAATATTCATTCATACGTAAACACCTTAGCCCTAATAAATTGGTACTTTTTGAAATGCTTAAATTTATATGAAAGTCATGTGTGATTTGGAAGGAGAGGGATTCGGAGGGGTGTTGCCACAACAGGTAAACGAGCCTGCGAGACTCCGATCCACAGCTGGCGAGGACCTTTGGCAATACCCCTTCGAATCCCGACTACATCACTTTCATGCTTCGTTATGAAATATATTTCATGGGTGTTAGAAAATTAAAGATTATCCCGCTTTTACACTTCTGGCGACAGTTGTGGCACGCACTTTCATATCTGCCAGGAGATCATAAGGAACTGTGACATTTTTTCCACCCGCCAGGGTTGTCCCGGGCCTGATATCACCATGATAATCACTGCCGCCGGTCATCACCAGACCATATTCATCAACATAGCGCATCAGAGCTGCTCTTGTTTTTTTCGAATGAGTGGGATAATACACTTCAATCCCGTCGAGCCCGATTCCGGTCATCTCTCTGATTGCAGTATGTAAATCCATACCCGTCCTTTGTAATTGCAAAGGATGTGCAAGAACCCCTATTCCACCAGCCTGCCGAATCATGTTGAACACCTCCTCAGCAGTATAAACAAACCGGGGAACATACGCCTCAGCGCCCTGTCGTAAAAACCGCAGAAATGCTTCATCAATGGATTTTACAATACCCTTTTTAAAAAGCAGCCTGGCGATATGGGGTCTGCCTGTCTGGCCCATTTGTGAAATAGCACTAAGTTCTCTGTTTGATATAAATATACCTGTTTTTTTTAACAGGAAAAGAATTTGTTCATTTCTCTCATTCCTTGCATCCTGCACCCGTCGTAATAACTTTTTCAGCCCAGAATTATCTGCATCAAAGAGATACCCCAGGATATGGATAGTGATTCCTGAAAATTCAGCTCCCACTTCAATCCCCGAGATAAACTCCAACTTACCATCATTGCACAAACCAGCAGCCTCGGTCACACCATCAACAGTATCATGATCGGTTATCGAAATAGCTTTTAAGCCCTTCCGTTTTGCATACTCGACTAATTCTCCGGGACTCATCGTTCCGTCGGAGTATGTTGAGTGTATGTGTAAATCTATGGACATATTTTCCTTTACTTTTTTCGATTCCATCCGATAAGTTCATATGGGCTCATATACTCCACGAAAGAAAAAGGAGTCGGAGAACTGTTGCCAAAACAATACGCTACTCTATTTTGCGCCGGAGGATTTTCATGCACTTTTTCCCGATACTTATCTGTGCAGCAGTGCTGTTAAACAGCTGTACAAGCGGTATCCCAGAACCCGTCAGCTTCCCATACTCACAACAACAGAAAATGCAGGCATCACACCATTGGCAGGTGCTTGCGCTGGATCTGGCAGGTAGAATCAATAATGAACTGATTTTGACGGATAATATTGAAACTGCCGTCTATGTTAACCCAACCTGCGGGGATGAGTCAAAGCCATGCAAACCACACCAGGCAAGCACCTTTAATAAGGCATTCCGTGATCTCCTTATCACCAATCTTGTTGACTACGGTATTCCGACACATAAACAATTTAAGGAAGATGCCATCGAAATAGAGTATAAAGTTCAGATTGTACACCATATTACTCAACGGGTTCGTACTCTCCAGCCCGGACTACTGACCGCAATATCAGCCGCAATAGTCGTTCTGCGCGATGCTCCGGCGGAGTTACTGATTCTTGCCGCCGGAGTGGTCGCTGATCTGGCTAACACAAGTCTCACCCTGAATGGACATTATGAAGTAATAATTACCACATCGATAATAGACAACGATAAATATCTCTTTAGAGCATCAGATATCTACTATATAAACGACCAGGATTTCTGGCAGTACCAGGACACAACAGAGCAAATAAAAACAATAGAACTCTCTACAAGGTATGGCAAATTTGAAACTCCCCCAGTTCCGTTAAAAGAGATAAGGATTCAAGATTCAGCCCCCGGAAACACCCCTGCCGAATTTAATAGAAAAACGGATATTTAAAGGATCATTAAAAAATGAAATTGATGCAAAGACTACCTTTTCGTCTCCTTCTTCCCGGCCTGTCCGCCCTGATTTTTTTTTCAGGCTGCTCATCATTCAACTGTACGCGACTTGAAAATTTACTGGGCAGCAATACCAATCTTATTAAATTCTCCTACACTATTGCAGACAACCTTGCTGAAAAAGCATTGCCTCCTCTTGTCCCTCGACATCCTGAGATGCCGATTCTGGTCACAACCTTAGTGAATAACGATGACCTCACTCAAACCTCACGATTTGGCAGAGTTCTACAGGAACATATCCGATCAAGACTTGTACAGCTCGGATTTACAGTAAAGGAGATTAAGCTGACAAATACACTTCAGATTTATCCCCGGTCTGGAGAATCAATGCTTTCCAGAGATTTATCGCTCCTCGCAGGAGCCCAGCAGGCTCAAGCTATTTTTACAGGAACCATCTCCCATACAGACTCCACTATGTATATTTCCACCCGATTGATCAATCCCCTGAACAGTAATATAATTGCATCAGATGATTATAAACTCTGTATGGATGATAACATCCTTGCAATGTTCGGCCTTCAACGAAGTGAAAATGTTGATGATGTGATCAAGGAACCTTCGCAGCCACTTCTTAACTCGATTTTCTGACCATGAGCTTAAAAGGCAAGACTGTCCTTATTCCAGGAGCTTCCCGCCCTATCGGCAGAGCTATCGCCCGCAAATTCGGATCTGAAGGGGCGCTACTCATCCTTCCCCATTATGACTGGCCTGATTCCACTGCCGAAATGGAAGAAGAGTTCCGGAATGCAGGGTTTTCTTTCTTTACGCATCCGACAGATTTACGTGACGGGAATGGTGTCAAACAGTTAGCAACTGAAATTAAAAATCATACCAGCCAGTTGAATTTTCTGATTAACAACATTGAAAGAGGAGGAATGCCTGTCGTACATGGCAGCTACGACCTGGAACAGAATAAAGATCAGTGGGATCTGGAAATTGCAACTACACTAAAAGCAAAATGGCTGCTCTATCACCACTGCCTGCCGCTTATGCAAAACCATCCAGATGGCGCTATTGTGAACATTTCCTCTATTTCCTCTCTGACAGGCAGAAGCGGCCCGGCAGCACTGTTATTCAATGACGGGTTCAGTGCTGCAAACAGAGCAATCCAATCTTTTACCGAATCCTGGGCAAGGGAAGCAGCACCAAACATCAGGGTAAATGAATTGATGCTCGGGTTAATAGAATCACGACATGGACCAGGTACCCGGGGGTGGGAAACATTAGCGGAGAGAGAGAAGAAAGAACTCTACGATCACATCCTCCTTAAACGCATCGGGCATCCTGATGAAGTTGCAGAAGTGATATTCTTCCTGGCAGTTAAGGCCCACTATATGACGGGTACTACCATAAGAATGGACGGTGGTTTTATATTTGGCGGAGAAAAAGTACCACCAATGCCGCCAGGCCGGTTATGACAATGCCTGAAGAGCTTCTTCGGCTAAAAACCCAAGCTCTACATCTTGAAGAAAATTATCCTTGTAAATTTGTATCACCTTAACTTTATCCAGAAAGGGTGCAATTCGTTGACCCGTCGATTTCGCCTGCAGCAGCCCAAGACTCCATATAGCCAATCCGGAAACCGCACTATCTGTCGAGGATAAATAGGCCGCCACTTTTTCAACTATGTTCTGCTCAATCATCTCATCTCTATGGCACTGACACAACCTTCCAATGCCCCATAACAACCCTCTCTGCAGCATTGGCAATTCCAGATAATTGCCATCCTGAAAGAACTCTTCACCGTCTTCACACATGTAGGATATCAGCATATGCAAATACTCCCGGCGAAGCTGTCCGCAGTGACACATAATCTCCGCTAAAGACTCCGGCGCCCCCCACCCTATCCCACCGGACTCATCATTAAGGCTCCAGAGGAAACGCCTCATGATCACCCTTGCCTCTTCAATTCTTTCCTCAGCAAGGCGTGGTACAATAGTACCGAAACACATTACTGCGTTCCAGCGTACCCGATCCAATGGGTTGCAAAGGGCACTAAAGAGGGTGTTCAATACGAGATGATCAGGGTAACGTTCAAGGAAGTTGAAAATTTCACTGGTTTGTCTCTTTTCAAGCAGAGGTAAAAGCTCAAGCTTAATCCTTCTCCTTGCCAGTCTATTCTCTTTCATCATCGAGACGTTGCATACCCTCCATCAGAAGACCCATAAAACCACCTATAACTTCCATCTTCTTCTCATGCACATCCAACCCCTGACTAAATCTAAAACGCCCATCCTCAACAGTTAAAACTTTAAAAAAAGCTTCTTTCTCCACGAAGTCATCAACTTCAGCATACACCAGCTCTCCTTCATTGAAGATAATGACACCCCTTTTTCCATCATATTCAAGAGTCAGTTTTCCCGTCTTCTGGTTGGCATTAATCATCTGACAGAGTTCCACTGTGGAAATATCCGCCAACTGACCAACCATACCGGACGAAAGCTCATCGGCTCGCTGCCTGTTCATTCTTGTAATTCTGCCAACGAGCAACTTGTAGAAAAAAATCTGTAATGCTGGAAAGCGTGTGATAATATGTCTGAAATTCTTCCGGCTCATTATCGCAATCTGACATGGTTCGACAGCCATGATAGTAGCTGTCACAGGTTCACCTGAGAGAAGACTCATCTCACCAAACACTTCGCTCGGCCCAAGCTCTGCCAGGACGGCTCCTTGATCATCGACAACTTCAGCCTTACCGGAAATGATGATAAACAATCTGTCACCAGGGTCTCCTTTTTGAGCTATCGGAAACTGCCAGGGATAATCTGTAAGTTCTAAAAGCGTTGCAAGATCCAGGAGATCTGCTTCGGAAAGGGTCGAAAAGATTTCAATAGTCCGCAGCAATTCTATGGAGTTGCCCATTCCGTCGATTTTCTCTCTTTTCTGGGCTGCCTGGAGCAATTTCATCTGCAGGGTTGCAAATCCCCTCTCTTTTTTATATTCATATCGAAGGAGTCCGGTACAGCCACCACATTCAAATTTTGTTTTTTCGATACTCCCCTGGCTAAATTGCTCATAACTTCCACCGGAGGAAGTAAGATTGATAAGCCCGTTTACAAGAGTGAGGCAGGTCTGTTTGCCGGCAGGAAGAGATAACATCCCTCCTGTGACACTCAGCTCTTCACTCACATTATACAGAGGACAGTTATTTTCTTCTGTTATTACAAAAACACCATTTTTAAACTGCATAATAATTCACTAATCCCAAAAACCAACATGAAAGGAAAATTAGAAGTACTCTCAAGCATTAACCCGACTGGTCGGAAAAATTTCAGTCTCGCTGGATAAGTGCCTCGAAGGTCTCTCTACGTTCGCTATCTGCTGCTGATATTAACCAATTGAGTTAAATAGCACTTTAGTTTTCTTGTTTTTATTTCAGCTTATATTGAGTAAGGCACTAATCGGAGCGGCCAAAAAGAAGATAAACGACAAACCCGAGAACAACGGCCCCGCCAAAGACCACAGGCAAAATTTTGGCAATTTGCAGCTCGTCTCCAATAATAAGTGAATCCATATAAGGTGTACCGGAAACCCACCATACACCTACCAGTACAGAAATGATAACAAGATCTTTCCAGCCCTGTTTATACAACAAATACAAGATAAGACATGCAAAGGGAACGATAAACCAGGGATTGCCGAAAAGTGCTAAATCGACATCTTTTATCTGTTCCTGCAAATGAGTAGATTCAAACCAGTTCGTAATTTTTGTTATAAATTCCATCTTCCCTTTTTTTTGATGTAATGATTAAATGCAGTGATTACGGTTATGGGTAGTTTTTCTGGTTAGAGGAAATTTACCGAGCCCGCCCGTAAAGTAAGTACTGTTGTGCCCTTATAACCTGATTATTCTAACTATATCATAAATTTTTATAAACTTTTCTCGTTTTTCATATTTTTTCTCACTCACCAATTTCGCTGACGCTCATTCAATGCAAAATATCAAAAAAAACCCGATGTACCTCTACATTCTGATTCTAACCCTCTGTGCTACCGGTGGACTTCAGGCATCACGAATACTCTTTGATAATTTTGCTGTCCGCATCATCGATCTTGATGGCCACCATATAGGAATTATCCAATCCATAAGAGAAATTCCAGGGTTTCTCGCATTACTTGTCATCTACTTACTACTCTTTATAAAGGAACACAGACTTGCATCTCTTTCGGTTCTCCTCCTTGGGCTGGGCGTGGCGCTGACTGGATTTTTCCCTTCATTTGCAGGTCTAATTTTTACTACCCTGGTGACGAGTTTTGGCTTTCATTACTATGAAACAACAAACCAATCGCTCACTTTGCAACATTTCAGCTATGGAGATGCACCACTGGTTTTTGGATTACTTCGCTCCTATGGTGCCGCATGTAATATAGCAATCAGCATATTTTTTCTCCTTATTGCACCATACTTCAGCTACCAGATACTGTACCTTTTCTTTGGCATCACTGTAATGGTGGTCACTTTATCTACCTACAGGATTCATTCCATAGAAGAGAATCCCGTGGTGCAGAAAAAAGGAATGGTTTTAAGAAAACGGTATTGGTTATTCTATCTTCTCACCTTTCTTTCCGGTGCGAGGAGGCAGATTTTTGTCGCTTTTGCCGTTTTTCTGCTGGTAAAAAAGTTTGATTTTTCAATACAGGAAATTGCAGGTCTTTTTCTGGTAAATAATTTTGTCAATTACTTTCTCAGCCCTTTTATCGGTAGATGTATCGTGAAATATGGTGAACGCAGGGTCTTATCCCTTGAATATATGTCACTGATTTTTATTTTTATAGGCTATGCAGTTGTAGAAGATAAGTACATTGCCGCCCTGCTCTATATTTTTGATCATATCTTTTATAATTTTGCTATTGCTATCAGAACATTTTTCCATAAAATTGCCGACCCTGCCGATATTGCACCGAGCATGGCTGTCGGCTTTACGATTAACCATATAGCAGCTGTTGTCCTGCCGGTCATAGGCGGGCTTCTCTGGATGATCGATTACCGTATACCTTTTTTAGCAGGGGCTGTACTCAGTCTCCTTTCCTTTATTTCGGTGCAGTCGATCACAGCTCAACTTGCAGAAAACGTGCAGAAAGAATAAAAACGTAATCTGAAATAGACATATTACCCTGATTATTAAACAATTATGGTTCAGAAAAAAACAAACATTATACTTATCGGCATGCCTGGTTCAGGAAAGAGCACAATAGGTGTTATCCTGGCTAAATCGCTTGCCATGGAGTTTATTGATACCGATATTCTGATTCAGATGGATCAAGAGAAAACACTCCAGGAAATTATTAACGGTCAGGGCCATATGGCATTACGCAGGATCGAGGAAAACGTTCTGCTCAAGGTTGATTGTAGTAACCATATTGTTGCAACAGGTGGAAGTGCGCCATACAGTCATCCTGCCATGAATCACCTGGGAAGAGATGGTATTATTATCTTTTTGCATGCCGATCTTCCAACCCTGAAATGCCGAATTCATAATTACGAAACCCGGGGACTCGCAAAGAGGCCTGGTCAGTCTTTTCAAGATCTGTTTGACGAACGATCAATCCTTTATAAGAAATATGCAGATATTACCGTTAAAACCTCATCCCATACCCAGGATCAAGTCTGTGATGAAATAATATTGCAGCTCAACCGATCACCTTTTATTCCTCTCACCTCCCGACTTCAAAGAGAGTTTAATACGATAAAAGCTATGGTAAGACTCTATTGCCGGGAGCATCATAAAACAGAGGATATGATTTGTAGTGAATGCAGTGAACTTGTCGAATATTCCAGAAACAGGCTATTATGCTGCCCATTCAAGGACAAAAAATCGACCTGTGGTAAATGTGTGGTTCACTGTTACAAAAAGGATATGCAAAAGAAGGTTATAGATATAATGCGGTATGCCGGCCCAAAAATGGCCTTGAAACATCCACTGATGGCAGTGCAGCATTTTATAGATTCCAGAAAAAAATCAGCTGATTTAACTACCCATACAGGGAAAACAGGACCAAGCTAGACAGTAAGCAGGAAAATACTATGAAAATACTGATAACCGGCAGCTCGGGCCTTGTGGGAAATGCCCTGCTAGCATCACTCTTTAAAAATGGTCATTCTATCCAATCTCTGCGAAGAAACATCCCGGACAAACATGGTAATTTCTGGTTGACACAATCTATCGAATCGGCCAATTCACCGGATTTTAATGCGGTCATACACCTTGCAGGTGAAAATGTGGCCCAGGGTAGATGGACCTCTGCCAGGAAACGTCTCATTTTAAGCAGCAGAGTAAACGGCACAAGAGAGCTGGTTGACTATATCTCACATCTGGCCAGTAAACCGAAAGTTTTTTTATGTGCCTCTGCTGTCGGCTACTACGGCAGTCGCAGCGATGAGATTCTGGACGAAGGCAGCTCACTGGGTGAAGGATTCCTGGCAGAGGTTTGTGACCAGTGGGAAAAAGAGACCCGACGCCTGACCTCCATGGGGGTAAGAGTAGTCAATCTTCGTTTTGGTATGGTGCTTAGTCCAAAAGGTGGGGCACTTCATAAAATGATCCCCCCGTTTAAGGCAGGGATGGGAGGGATCATCGGCGGGGGAAATCAATATATCAGCTGGATAAGCATCAGTGATCTAGTTGATATTGTAGAATTTATCATTAATAATGAAACTATAAAGGGGCCGGTCAATATTGTCAGCCCAACTCCGGCTACCAATAAAAGTCTTACTCAGTCTCTTGGAAAAGCATTAAATCGTCCGACTTTTTTCCGTCTTCCCTCACTTCTTGTAAAAACGATTTTTGGCCGGATGGCTGACGAGATGCTTCTCAGTTCCACCAGGGCTATACCCAAAGTACTCCTGGATGCAGGATATGAATTTAAAGACCAGTCACTGGATGAAACTCTTCAGTTCTGTACTCAACCGGTGTCCAAAACAATTACTCCCCGGTAATTTTCCTTACAGCCTCCTCATACCGCTCTCTTGTTTTCGCTATAATTTCATCCGGCAACGCAGGTGGAGGCGGTGTTTTATCCCAGTCGAGACGAGAGAGATAATCACGTAAGTACTGTTTATCAAAACTGGGCTGCGCTCTGCCGACCCCATATTTATCTTCAGGCCAAAATCGGGAAGAATCAGGAGTGAGTACTTCATCTATCAATATCAACTTACCATCCAGTTCTCCAAGTTCAAATTTTGTATCAGCAATAATAATTCCTTTTGTTCTCGCATAGTCGGCGGCCTTTTGATACAAAGCCCTGCTGATAGCAGAAATCTCCTTCGTTTTTTCAGTGCCAACTATCTTCTCCATCTGCTCAAGTGAAATATTTTCATCATGGTCCCCGATCTCAGCTTTTGTTGATGGTGTAAACAGCGGTGCCGGAAGCTTTTCTGACTCAAGCATCCCTTCCGGTAATTGAAATCCACATACGACGCTGTTCTTTTTATAAGCACTCCAGAAAGAACCCGAGATGTACCCCCGAACGATACACTCAATGGTGAGGGGTCTGGTCTTCTTGACCAGCATAGAACGGCCTGTAAGTTGATCACCATATTGCCTGCACACCTCAGGGTATTCTTCCGTATTGGCAGTAATTAGATGATTTTCAACAATACCGCCGAGCAGGCTAAACCAGAACAGTGACAACTCTGTCAACACCGCACCCTTACCCGGAATAGCATCATCCATAACAACATCGTAGGCCGATATACGGTCGGTTGCCACCATGAGCAGCTTATCGTCATGACCGGGAATTCCATACATGTCCCGCACTTTACCCCTGTGCAGGAGATTGAGTTCAGGAAAATTTGTAGTAGTTACAGGTTCAAGCATTTTTTACTCCTCAGCATCGCTGCAGGCGTGACCTTATGCGACACAATCACTTTTTCTTTCTTTGAACAGTTTCATAACGGGTACAGGCAGAGTTTTCATAAGCAGCCAGCTTAGCAGTAAGAGACCCGATCACAATTTTAGAGTTAATAAGAACAGGTACTCTACATTCATCGGCAGTATACCAGATAACAGTATCCCCCTTTTTATCATAGAGGCCTTTAAAGGTCATAACCGGCATAACCTCAAGAGTTAAAACAGATCCGAGAATAGTTTTTTTCAATGTTTTTTGAGCAACCGTGTTAACAACCACCTCAACCCGCCTCTTGTCGGCAAAAGTCGGTACAATGATCTGCTCTCCGACCTTATTAACCATCAGGCGACTGTTAAAAAATGAAGAGAATTCGTTATTTATTGCACCTTCTACTTTGTATCCATCTCGAGGTTTTCCATTTTTCCATCTACTGATTTCCCCTGTTTTCTGGTCATATTCGGTCAACCGATGGGCCTCATAATTATAGCCCTCTTTCTGCCACACCTCATACCTGTAGGGAAGTCTTTTGTCTCCACGTACATGGGTTATATGGGTATCTTTTACAGGATAAACAAGATTGATGGCGCCGCCTTTGGTTGTAACAGACGCCTTAATTTCAAAACTCTCCTGCAATTTCTTCAGTTCTCTTATTTCAAGATGTAGCTGCCCGATTTTAATGCCTGCATTCCAGTAGACATCATATTCGAGGATTTCCTTTACCGGATACCCTATGG
>DEIL01000282.1 GCA_002352445.1 Desulfobulbaceae bacterium UBA2775 | reverse complement strand
GGTACGTCGTCATGATAGAAAAATTGTAACAACGAACAAGATGAAGACTTTTTACGACGCCATCAACAATAACTATTCATCTATCCCTCTTTTCACCACCGGCCCGAATATCCTGGGTACAAGTTTGATATACCAGGCCGCGGACTGGATCTGGATCACATAAGCCATAGCAATGAGCAGTGCGATGGTCATACCCTGCTCTTTAAAGGCAGTCATTGCAATAGCCAGGGCAATGGATAAATCACGCATTACCACGCCAAAAACCATGGCAATAGCATCACCACGTGCAAAAAGCATTTTACCCAACAGTGTCAATAATACATACGAAAGAAGATAAAACACTAATAGCGGGATCAAGATAACTACGATATCACCCGGATTTTCAATAATATTTTTAGCTTTAAGAGACATCGCGACAAAGGCAATCATCGCCACACCCAGGGCTGAAAAAGGCGGAAAATTTGGTTTGTACTTCTCTGCCCATACCTTCTTACCATGTTTCTTAACAAGATATTTCTGGGTTAAAAGGCCCGCAATAAGAGGTACAAAGACAAAAATGCAGATCTGCTGAAACATGTGCAGCATATCTACATCAACGTTTGTTCCCATAAACACTTTTGTGTAGACTGGTGCAGCGACGGCCCCGATAATCAAACCAAAAACAAGCATCTTGGTAGCCGCTTCTTTGTTACCTTGGGCAAAGCCAGTCCAGGAGATAGTCATGCCCGAAGCTGGAAGAACCCCAATCAAAAAGAGCCCTACCGCCCAAAGGCCAAATTTTTCAGCCTCGCCTGTAAAGAAAATCTTACCAATAGTGTAGACGATAATGGGAACAATCACAAAGTTGATAAACTGGGTAACCAGCTGCAGCTTGCTATCACCACCTTTTAAAATACTCTTGACATTCAGAGTCACCATCATAGGATAGATCATGACAAAGGTGATGGGAATAATAAACTGTTTCAGAGGTTTTGCATTAAAGAGATAACCACCCCCGACAAGTCCGCAGATCATCGACACAGGAATAACATAAACGAGATTTTTTTGTAGAATTTTCAGTAAATTAATCATATATCATCCCTATTAAATAAAGTTCTTACTGCGATCACTATTCTTAATACTTTGTGTGCATATGCCAAATTAACTATTCCAAAATATTTGTCAAGAGGGTATTTAACTAAATGCTGATATATGTAGCGGGTAATGGATATGTTTAAACCTGAATGCCTACCCATTTTAATCGGCAGTCTGCCGGTAATGAACCACGATGAGGCGGTACGGATTATACTTGCCCATACCCCGGAAGTTCCTCTCTGGCCGCAATTACCAAAACTTGCCGGAGAAGGTATGGTTCGCCAGTTTCTATCCGGTTTTCCCGGTCTGAAGGAAGCAGACAATCGCTATTGGATAGATACGGAATCTGATGATTTTACGGACGAGATGGCGTCTTTTTATCAGGAATATATGGAGGTCATTGAGAATCCTGCTCTTCTAAAAAGTTCCAGGTTTAGACTAAAAAATGATACGGCAAAGGGTTTTTACACTTTCACTGATATCCTGAGAAGTGAAAACCATGTATTTACCACCTTAAAAGGCCAGGTCACGGGCCCGATGACAACCGGCATGGGAGTCATGGATCAGAAGAATCGGTCTATTTTTTTTGATGATAACCTCCGGGACATGCTCATCAAACTGCTTGCCCTCAAGGGACGTTGGCAGGTTAACGAATTAAAACAACTCACCTCCCATACACCTCCCATCATCTTTATTGATGAGCCAGGAATTGTCAGCTTCGGCTCCAGTGCATATATGGGGGTTTCAAGGGAAATGGTATCAAATGCTGTTGCCGAGGTGACAGCCGGTATACAGGAAGGCGGAGGTCTTGCAGGAGTGCATATCTGCGCAAACGGCGACTGGGATCCTGTACTCTCCTCTCGAACCGACATTATCAGCTTCGATGCTTATTCTTATTTTGATAATTTTATCCTTTTCAAAAAACAGCTTATCGACTTTCTTTCCCGGAGCGGTCTCCTTGCCTGGGGTATTATTCCCACCGGTGATCCTCTGATTCTCGAAAAAGTTAACGGAGACGGGCTTTTCGCTAAGTGGAAGAATCAACTGGAACTGCTTTCAACTTTTGGCTTTTCCAAAAAACAACTTATGGAACAAACCTTTATTGCCCCGTCCTGCGGCACAGGTTCTTTAACTCCCCGGCTGGCCCTGAAGGTATTAAAATTGACACGCGAAGTTGCAGACAAAGCACAAAACCTACTGAGAAAAAATGATTAAAGCACTTATTTTCGACCTTGACGGTACTCTGGCCAATACTGAACTCCTGCATTACCAGGCCTGGAAAGAAACACTCGCTAATAATGGGGTGACCAACTTTTCGCTTGATACTTTTATGACTTTTGTCGGTACCAGCAATGAAAATGTAGCTGGAAGTTATATTAAAAGTAACGGGATAGAGAAAACTATTCCACAGATTGTGCTTGAAAAACAGGTTGTTTACATAGATCTCATTCCGGGAATTAAACTTTTTGCAGGTGCCCGGGAGATCATAACCCGCTACCATGGTATATTTCGTCTGGCATTAGCCTCTTCGTCCCATAAAAAAGAAATTGTGGCCCTGTTAAAATCACATGACCTTGACATCTATTTTGATCTGATAATCGGCGGCGATATGGTTGAACGGAAAAAACCTGACCCGGAAATCTACCTGAAAACCCAACAGCTGCTGGAGGTTTTCCCCCATGAATGTATTGCTTTTGAAGATTCAGAACATGGCTTGAACAGTGCAAAAAATGCTGAGATGTATGGTGTCGCCATCCCCAACGAGTTCACCCTGGATCATGACTTTTCCAGAGCAGATCTTATACTCAACAGTCTTACTGAAATGAATGAAAAAAAAATAACTGCCCTGCTGCACTCCCCTCCCTGAGAAAAGTTGTCTACTCCTGATGGCCTGGAAAAAAACAAGAGATAAGCACCTTTATGAAACCAGGGTATAAACTCCGACTTCGAACTGAGGAATGTATATTGAAAATATGTGGCTGTATTCACCACCAGATAGCGAACGCAGAGAAACCTTCGAAATACTAACCCGAATAAATCGGAATTTTAAAATGCCTGGATAAATGCCATGGAAGTATATTCAACCATATAAATATAAACGACCCTCCTCGATTTCTTGTTTTTTATTACAGACGTTCTGGAGTAGGGCACTAAAAAGTCCGAGCTATTCAGGTTAGGTTGATAACAATTCTTCGTTTAAATCTTTTACGATCTGCTGTGCAGTTAAGCACCCTTTACTCCAGCATTTTCCTGCAACCTCTACCGGTTGATTCAGGAGGTTGCCTGCAGCATAATAGCTAGGGTCAGAGCAGCGTCCATATTGATCAACAAGTGGCCTTTCTGTCTTTTGATCGAGATCAAGGTGGCTCATACGAACGAGGCTCGAGTCCGGGGTAAATTGACCGGTGAAAACAACACCATCGCAAACAATTTCCCGCTTGTCGCCGTTTTTATCTGAAACCCGGACAGCCCTGACACGCTTATCTCCGAGTATGTTTATAATTCGTGTACCTAAAAATAGTGGAACGCCAAAAATGTACACTGCATGGTAAATTGGCCACCGTACAGTTGCACGTGACTCTTCCTCAAGCATTGCCACAGGCTGAATACCTGCTTTTTTACAGGTTAAGAGTGCAGAAAAACTTACTATTTCCGTTCCGACTACAACCGGGCGGTGGAACGGAATAAGGTTATTCAGGTATATCATCGATTGAAGAGTTCCGGTGTTACAAATGCCCAGTCCCCGGTCTCCGGAAATCATCCTGACCGAGCGCGGTGTCTCACGAGCTCCGGTGGCGAGAAGAACGCGTTTTGCTTTAACTTCCCCCAAACCCTCAGGGGAAACGATACTGAGCGTCCCCTGAGCTCCCAGTGATGTCACCGTGGTTTTCATCGCCAGGTTGACACCAGCGTTTTCTGCACTCCCCACAAGTCGTCTTGCGTAAGAGGGTCCCGTCATTACACGGCTGAATTCCTTTATGCCAAACGGCGGGTGTCCACAATGGCGGGGAATACCGCCTGGCTCAAACTCACGATCCAGCACGATAACACGTTTGATTCCCGCCTTCTTCAACTCCGTCGCTGCTGCAAGTCCTGTTGGACCCGCACCAATGATCGCCACATCCCATCTATTATCCTTGAGAGTATCAGCCATCCACTTCCCCGACGGCAAGTGGTTCATCAAACTTTCCTCTGGTCAGTTCTGCCAACCGTGCTGAGCAGTAGAAGCCCTGGCAACGCCCCATTGTTGCGCGGGTACGCCGTTTCAGGCCTGCAAGGCTTGCGGCCGGCACTTTAGCAGTAAGTGCGCTGTGTATCTCACGCCTGGTGACCATTTCACAATGACAGATAATTTCACCGTATCCGGGAGTCTCATAGTCACGGGGGAGATGCTCCGCAAGATTCGGGACATGCGGTACTATGGGATTTTCTATCGCCTTAAATTCGACATCTTGATTGGAGAGTAGGCTGTGAACATGACGGGCAATACCCAACGCTGCTGTCAACCCGGTGGACCGTATTCCACCAAGGGTGATCCAGTTGCGTGCGGAATCTTCAATAATCCGATACTCTTTTCTTTCAGTTGCCGGTCGAATGCCTGCGTAGGTGGCGGTCACTGGAATGTCTGTAAGCGCCGGAAGCTTTTGGACAGCCTGTGCATGGAGTTCGCTCAGGATCTCCTTTGCAACAGACGAATCACCTCTGGCTTCCTGCTCCTCTGCGGTCGGGCCCACCATGAGGTTTCCGAAAATTGTTGGGAAAAGCACGATGCCTTTGGTCCGTTCAGTGGGGACTGGCAGGATAATTGAGCGAACGAGCTTATGAGCAGCCTTGTCAAACACCACAAACTGACCCTTCCGAGGCTTGATGTTAAATTCAGTGGCGCCTAGAACGTCACGGTCAAGGATGTCACCATAGAGCCCGGCACAATTTATTACATATCGCGCTTTTACTTTTCCACGTGGAGTATTAAGCAACCAGTAAGCTCCATCGAAGTCTCCACCCCTGACCCCGGCGTTAAAAAAAGCTTGACCACCATTTTCCAGAGCCTGAAGCAGATACGCAAGTGGTGCCGACCAGGGGTCGATGACGTATTCCCCTGGGACAGCTATGGCGGCACGAATATTTTCTGAGAGATTAGGCTCGAGATCAAGAACCTCGGATCTACTTAATAGCAGCAGATCCTTCACACCGTTCTCATGCCCTTTTTTGATAATATCTGTAAATCGCTCCTCTTCCTCTTCCGTCCATGCGGCTACCAGGGCACCGGATTTAAGAAGTGGGAGGTTGAGGCTTTTCCGGATTTCCAGATATTCTTCATATCCTTTTTGAACACATTCCCATTCAAGAGTTCCAACAGGTGCGTCGAATCCGGTATGGAGAATTGCACTGTTTCCTTTGCTTGCACCGTCGAGAATGTCAGCTGCCTTCTCAATCAGAACCACAGAAGCACCTTCCAGGGTCATTCGACGGGCTACAGCACATCCTACGACTCCTCCCCCGATAATTGCGATATCCCCTTCAGCTAACAGTGAAGCGGTGCTTATCCGGTCGTCATGCGGTCTGGAGTTCTCGTTGTAATGTGCAGCATTCATAGCAAAACATGAATTAAAAAATATGACAGATCAGTCAACGTATTACAAAATTGGACGTACAAAGGGAGGGTGATTTCGTTTTCCATCTTAAATCATCCTATTCGTCATTCCCGGTGAGGCGGGAATGACGAAGCATTGAGACATATGAACTTTTAAGACGCCATCAACTATAGCGATAAGGAACGCCGGCTTTTTCCATAGTTTTAGAATATTGTTTAAATATTTCTACAACCTTCTTGGCTCGCGGGCTGATTGAAGATATTTCATTCCAAAACTCTTTTGAATCTTCAACTACCTGATCCCACTCATTTGCCGGAATCGTGGTTAATTCCATTTTCTTGCCTTCAACGCGCAGCTTAGCTTCGCCACCCCAATACCAGATCTGACGGTAATAGTGTGAGCTGTCCATTGATAGCCTAAAAAGTTCCTGTAAATGGGGAGGAACCTTTGCCCAGCTTTTACTGTTAGCAAAATATGAGCCACACCAGGCTCCGGTAACATTGTTTAACAAGGCGTAGTTACAAACATCGGCCCAGCCGACTTCATACGCTTCAGTAAATCCGCACCAGGCGACTCCATCCAGCTCACCCGTTTGAATAGCCACTTCAATGTCATCCCAGGGGAGTGTAACAGGTACCAGGCCGTAACGTGACAGGAATTTTCCTGCTGTGGGTACGCCAAACACACGTTTACCTTTCATATCTGCAAGACTCCGGATGGGTTTTTTGCTGAAAATATGCAGAGGATCCCAGGCACCGGCACCGAGCCATTCTACCCCTTTAACTTCACCATAGGCCTCCTGCCAGATTTTATCTAAACCATAGTATTTGAATAACACAGGTAAATCCAGGCTATAACGTGTTGAAAAAGGGAAATACCCGCCAAATACACTGATATCAACAGGGGAAGCCATGGTTGCATCATCACTTTGCACCGCATCGATCATTCCCTTTTGCATAGCACGGAAAAGTTCGCCGGTGGGAACCAGCTGATCGGCGTAGTACAACTCAATCTCCATCTGGCCGTGGGCTGCACGGTTAAATGCTTCTATCTGGGGCAGGATGACATGGGCGCCCAGAGGTGCTCCGGAGTAAGTCTGCAAGCGCCATTTAATTGGGTTAGAGGCAGAGTAGACATAAGCGGCTGGAGAGAATACAGTGGAGGCAGCAACTGCGCCTGCTGTCACTGCACCGGCCTTCTTAATGAAATCCCGGCGGTCATTATTTTGAACGTCGTTCTTGGGGTCGGTTGCAATTCTTTCGTCTTTCATTGTCTATCTCCTTTTTGGGTTAAAAGATGGATTCCTGATCTGATGATCAATATACAACAACAATCTTGTGAAAAGTCCCATGCATCGTCATTCCCCCGTAGGCGTGACCCCGGAAGGTATTATAATACCGAGATTCCTTCCTGCTCGGGAATGACGAGATAACGAAATATTCAAGTTTTTACAACTCCATCACTCATTTTATATAGATCAAATCTGGGAGCCAAAGTGCGATTTGAGGAAAAATCATTATTAATATTAATGCAAAAGTCATAACAAACACGAACGGAACAATAGATCTGTAGATGTCCTTCAACGAAATTTCAGGTGGGGCCATTGCACGCATTAAAAACAGATTATAGCCAAATGGGGGCGTCATGTAGGCGATCTGACATGTAATTGTATATAAAACTCCATACCAGATTGGGTTGAAGCCCAGTGATATAACCAGTGGGACATAGAGAGGGGCAACAATAACCAGCATTGCTGTATCGTCTAAAAACATCCCCATTACAATGTATGACAACTGCATCATGACAAGAACCTGCCAGGGGCTCAAGTTCCATCTTGTAATAAACAACGACTCTATGGCCTTGACGGCACCAATTCCATCAAAAACTGCGCCAAAGCAGAGAGCGGCCAGGATAATCCACATAAACATACATGATATACCGAGGGTTTTTCGAAGCGTTTCTTCCATGACCTTTCCGGTCAGAGTTCCCTTGAAAAGTGCGGCAACTGTTGCTGCGGTGGCACCTACAGCAGAACTTTCAACCAGGCTGGTAATACCCATCAGGAACAAGCCGGTCATAAAAAAGAAAATCAGAAATGGAATAATACCCGCTTTTAACAGCTTAAGCTTTTCGCTAAACGGTATATCCAGTTCTTCTTTACTTACTGTGGGAGCAAGATGAGGCTGCATTCTGCACCTGATAATGATGTAGATGATGAAAAATGCAGCCATCATTAAACCGGGAACAACCCCAGCCAGCCAAAGTCTGCCTACAGGCTGCCGTGCAATCATACCGTAAAGCACCAGTACCACACTGGGCGGCACTAATATACCCAGAGAACTGCCCGCCTGCACAACTCCCGTGATCATGACCTTATCATAATTGCGTCGCAGCATTTCCGGAAGTGCAATAGTCGCACCGATGGCCATTCCGGCAACGCTAAGCCCATTCATGGCTGAAATAACAACCATCAAACCAATAGTACCAATAGCAAGTCCACCTCTAAGACCACCAAACCAGACGTGAAACATTCCATATAAATCATCTGCTATGCCTGATTCAGAAAGGATATATCCCATGTAGATAAACATGGGCAGCGTCAGCATGGGATACCAGTTAAATAATTTGAATGCTGCCATAAATGGCATTTCAATGGAACCGGTTCCGTACAACAACAAAGCCGCACTTGCTGACACAAACCCAATCGCAGCAAATACACGCTGGCCGGTTAACAACATAACCAGCATTCCCCCGAACATACTGAGGGCAATCATTTCGTAACTCATGAGATCGTGATTCCTTTAGCTTTGGCCAGGTCTTTGAAAAATGTGGATATAGTCTGTAATATCATTAAGAAGATTCCCATTACCATGATAATTTTTATTGGCACCATCGATGGGTTCCACTGTGAAAAATTGCGCTGCCCATATTCGATGGCATACATCGTGCTGGAGATTGAACCGACAAACAGAGTGATGAGATAGAAAAGAAGAAAAAAATTGGTGACAGCATCAACTCTGGCCTTGGTTTTACTTGACCAGTGCTCATAGAGCAGATCCATCCGGACATGGGCCTTCATTTGCATTGAATAGGCACCACCCACTATGTAGTAACCGGTGATAATAAATTGTGCCATTTCAACAGTCCAGGATAGCGGTATATTTAAGATGTTCCGGGTAATTGCCCCTAACAGCAAAGTAGCAATCATGAGAAAGATTGAGTACATTGCAACTCGGCCGCACTTGGTTGAAACATAATCAACATATTTTACGTAATTAATTATAAATTTCGGCATCTAGGTATATATCTCCTGTTTTACCTCACCATAGATAGAGAATTGCTCTTATTGAGCCAATGATCGAACCACGGACATAAAATTGAATCATGTTTATGAGCCCGGTGATCAATGATAGTGTTGTAAAAATTCCGATCTCCTGCATTGCAGGAAACCTCTCTTTATGGGACCGGTCAGAGTTTTCGCCTCATATCCTCCAGGCAGTCACCCGGTTTAAAGTAGTTTATTTTCCAATAAAATAGAACTAAAATCTCCTTCCACCTTCCCAATCTTTACGCCAGGCTGTAAATCATCATTGAATTTCTGAGGGTGTTGAAGCCGGAGGCTGGACTGACAGTATTTGCAGCTTGAATTCATCTTTGGAAGTGACTAGAAAGAAACATTATTGATTTACAAAACCATACTAACCCAACAAATCGGAAAACTTTTTAGATTGTATGGTTGACACGCGTAAGAATTTGAGAGTCTGCCAACCACAAAATCTTACGGTTAACACAATTTCCGAGGTATAATGATATCAAGGTGTTACGTGTGTTAACCATATCAGTACCTTACTTCTGAAATGCATGTCACAACGAAACATGAAAGTATTATGGCAGGGAGTCGGTGAGGTGTTGCCAAACATCCTCGCAGTCTGTGGATTGTTATGGCAACACCTCACCGACACCCTCTCCTTTCAAGAAGCACATGATTTTCATATAAACTCAAAAAGAGAACAAAACCATGAATCCAAGAGATGTAAAAAGCATAAGCGATGCCAAGAAAATCGTTGAAAGCCGTGGTCTCAGCCATGTTAAGGTAGGTTTGTTTGATAACGACGGTGTGATGCGTGGCAAGTATATGAGTCGTGAGAAGTTTTTTTCATCACTCGATAATGGCTTTGCATTTTGTGATGTGGTGTTGGGTTGGGACTCTAAAGACCAGCTGTACGATAATGTCACTTACACCGGCTGGCACACAGGCTATCCCGATGCCCCTGTACAGGTGCTGCCGGATAGCTGCCGCAATTTACCTCTTGAGGAAAACATGCTGTTGTTTCTGGCAGAATTTTCGGAACAGGCTGAATCTGTTTGTCCTCGTGCGGCGTTGCGCCGAGTGCTCGACAAAGCTGTAAATATGGGTTTTGAAGCATTTGCCGGGTTTGAATATGAGTTCTTCATGTTCGAGGAAACACCTGACAGCATCAGGGAAAAGAACTACACAGACCTTAAACCTATGACACCGGGATGGTTTGGCTATTCGATGATCCGTAGCTCAACGCATGCGGACCTACATCGCCAGATACTTGAAATGAGCGAGCAGATGGATTTTCCCATTGAGGGCTTGCATACTGAAACCGGCCCAGGCGTCCTCGAAGCTGCAATTGCAGTGGACTCGGCACTTAATGCCGCAGACAAAGGGGCCTTATTCAAGACCTTCATGAAGGTACTGGCGCAACAAAACGGGTTGATGGCCACCTTCATGGCCAAATGGTCAAACGATTACCCCGGACAGAGCGGGCATATCCATATGTCGCTACAGTATAAAAAGGGACATGGCAGTCATTCGGGATCGGCCTTTTATGATGGTTCGAAAAAAAATAATATCAGTGCAGTCCAGCGCCATTTCGTTGCAGGACAGCAAAAGCTCATGGGTCAGCTGTTATGTATGGTCTCGCCTACGATAAACAGTTACTCACGAATGATCCCGGGATTCTGGGCACCAACCGATGCAAGTCTGGGAATAGACAATCGCACTACCGCACTGCGCATTATCCCCGGCAGCGATAAATCCCAACGTGTGGAACACCGTCTCGGTTCAGCTGACGCAAACCCATATCTTGCATTAGCAGCGGCATTGGGCGCCGGTCTTGTTGGTATTGAACAGCAATGGGAACCCGAGAATGAAATTAAAGGAAATGCCTATAGCCAGCAGCATCCTGTGCATCTCGCACTCCCTAAAACCCTCTGGGACGCTGCCCAGGCCTTGAAAAATTCAGATGCTGCCCGCAACCTGTTTGGAGATACTTTCGTCGAGCATTTTGCTGCGTCGCGCGAGTGGGAAGAGAGAGAATTT
>DEIL01000136.1 GCA_002352445.1 Desulfobulbaceae bacterium UBA2775 | reverse complement strand
GAAGTTATTTTTTCGCGAACCCTTACGGTTCAGGGTGTACGACACATCGGTTATTTCAACCCCGTGAATGGGGTACCTTGTTTGAAGTCGCGAGCAAAAAAGGCCTTCTTTGCCGGGCCATTTTATCCTCTACTCCAAAACAGACTTGACTATTTTGGAGTAGAGGATAAAATGGCCACATGCGTTATATCATGTCCGCTATATGCAGCGATTTGAAAAAAAAGATGGTCTTCGTCGGCGGTCCACGTCAGGTCGGCAAGACTACCTTGGCGAGAGCGATCCTGGATTCGTCGCCGGAAGGGGGACGCTATTTCAACTGGGATTATGACGAAGATCGTCGCGATATTATCAGCAAGAGATGGCATGACAGGGATACCCTGCTGGTATTCGATGAGTTGCATAAATTCCCGCGATGGAAAAACTGGCTGAAAGGAATCTACGATGTATCCCACCGGCGCCATTCCTTCCTGGTGACAGGATCCGCCCGGTTGGATCTCTACCGGCGTGGGGGCGATTCCCTGATGGGGCGCTATCACTACTGGCGGTTGCACCCGTTTACCATAGATGAGTGCCCGGCAGGAATTGCGCCAATAGATGCGTACCGGCGCCTGATGGCCGTAGGCGGATTTCCGGAACCGTTTCTGGATGGAGATGAAAGGGAAGCACGGCGTTGGCGCAGGGAACGCTTCGATCGCGTCCTCCGAGAAGATATCCGCGATCTTGAACCAATCCGAAATATTCAGCTCCTGGGGTTGTTTCTGGATGCGCTTCGCCATCGTGTGGGCGGGTTGGTCACGCTTTCAAATCTGGCTGGTGAAATACAGGTGTCACCGAAAACCGCCAAAGCCTGGCTTGAATTGCTTGAACGGATGTACCTCGTTTTTGCCGTTCGACCCTATACCCGCTCTCTGCCACGGGCTATTTTAAAACCTCCGAAAGTCTATTTTTTCGACAACGCCGATGTGATTGGTGATGAAGGCGCCAAATTTGAAAATCTGGTAGCAACGCATTTGCTCAAAAGAATCCACTACTTCGAAGATCATGGGGGACACCGCTGGGAGTTGCGATATCTTCGCGACAAGGAAGGACGGGAGATCGATTTCGTCGTCCTCAAAGACGGAGATATCCAGGAATTGATAGAAGTAAAGTATACAGAGGAAAATGTATCCCGTTCGCTCCGATATTATGCCGAACGACTTGGCCCTCCCAAAGCTACCCAGATCGTAGCCAACCTGAAAAAACCGTACAGCAGCGGGAAAATTTCGGTCATCGACCCGCTGTCCTACTTCCGTGGACCATTCTCCGGGCCAATGACCGATTAAAAGGCCGGGCTACTGTCAAGTTTTGGAAGTCTTTTCACAACCGAGCCGAATGTCTCTAACCTGACCCATCAAAGATCCCGCTATGCGGGGAAAGACCAGGTTTTCTTTAATAAAATAAACGGCTACTCATATGCGATCGATCGCTTCCGAAACTCACCCGAAACGAACTGGCCGATACCACCTGCGAGCTCTTTGAATGGAAACGGCCGACAGGCAAATTAAAAACAGTCGAGTGCCGCCAATTGGGTGCACGTGGGAGAAACGACCGGCCGGGGCCGCATGGACAGGGAGAATAAACGCCATGGGGTGGCCGTCAAGGAAATTTATCTTTGTCCGTTATGGTAATGTTTTCGGCAGGAGTTGGTGCAGTCTTGACTGGAGCTAAACTGGTGGACAAACGGATTAACCGAATAGCTGCTTTGGCAAACGTCTCGGCATACGATGCTGAAGCGACCAGGGAATACATCGATGGTGCACCACACATTAAACACGCTTCATTAAGGAAGCTATACGGTAAGTTGGTCGTCCAAATTTTTGACAGCGCAATACAGTATAATAAAATCCCAAAGATCTTGGATTTGGGTGCTGGTGAAGGATCAGTTACCCTTCCATTCCTTGAACTTGGCGCAAAGGTAGTTGCGGTTGATATCTCAAAAAATCAGCTTGATGCGCTAAAGACCAAATGTGAAAACTTTGGCGACATGTTGGAAATACGGTGCGAAGACATAAACGATACACTCAAAGACAAGAGAGTGAAGTACGACATCATCGTTTTGAATTCATTTTTACATCATGTACCGGACTATTTGCGAATGATCAGAGAAGCGGCAACAATTCTTAATCATCATGGTCAATTCTTCTCCTTCCAAGATCCACTTCGATATGATTCTGTTGGCAAAGGCACAATGAGGTTTTCCATGTTGGCCTATTTTTGTTGGCGCGTTTTTAAGGGCGACGTTATAGGTGGGATCAGGCGACGAATACGACGCTCTCGTGGAATCTATTTAAAGGATTCGGTACACGATAATGCTGAATACCATGTGATGAGACATGGTGTGGACCAGAACGCTATTCGATATTTTTTAGAATCCGAAGGGTTTGATTGCAAAATTGTATCTTATTTTAGTACTCAAAGCCGTTTGTTTCAGCACGTGGGCACTACGTTGAAATTGAAAAATACTTTTGCCGTACTTGCCCAGAAACGTATGTAAGTTGAAAATATACCAAATGCCATTTAACTTCTTATTAATGCACACTTCGTCCGCCACCCTCCTTGCCTGTTTCTTTTTTGTCCTAAGTGGTTTTAGAATTGCGTAATATGCAAAATGTATGTGGGACTGAAGAATCGACGCGAAAATCCGTTTCAGGGCTACGAAAAAGGCTCTTGAAAGGAATCGGTGCCCAGGGTTTCTCCCAGGTGGTGCAGATCTTCATCCGCCTGGCGGAAGTTCCGTTGTTGCTCTCGTTTTGGGGCACACAGCTCTATGGCGAGTGGCTCATGCTATCGGCAATACCAATCTACCTCAGCATTGGTGACGGCGGGTTTTCCGGAGCCGCCTGCCACGATATGACCATACGAAGCGGAGGGAGCAATCGAAACCACACTTTGGCAGTTTTTCAAAGCACGTGGCTTTTGCTCATTGTGGTCTCCATGACCACGGGCCTTTTGGCTTTCGGCTTCGTGCAGGTCGCACCGCTTGGAGATTGGCTTGGTTTTTCGTCCATGAATACCTTTGAAATCAAAGTGGTTTTTCTTCTTCTCGTTGCGCATGTGTTAGTCGGTTTTCAAGGCGGGCTGCTTAACGGCGGATTTTGGGTTGCGGGGCACTACCCGAACGGCATGTATCATATTGCTATTACGCAGCTTCTCGAGTTCGTTGGTCTTGCTGTCGCCGTGGTATTGGGGGGCGGGCCGGTCCACGCGGCCTGTGGGTATCTTTCCGGAAGACTTTTGGGGACCGGACTCATGTGGCTTGGTCAGTGGCGGGTAAGTCCGTGGGTGCGGCACGGCATATCCCACGCCTCGTTTGCAGAGCTGCGGCGGCTTACGGCCCCGGCCTTCGCTTCCCTTGCCTTTCCTCTTGGAAACGCATTGAACATCCAGGGTCTGAGGTTGGTCGTTGGCCTGGTTCTCGGACCTTCTGCCGTAGCTGTGTTCGTGCCGTTGCGCACGCTAAGCCGCCTGGTCATGCAACCGTCGACCATCATCAATCGGCTGATAGAACCGGAGTTGGCTCTGGCTTACGGCGCCGGAGACAGCTCCCTATTTCAGCGCCTTTTCACAAAATCCTGCCAGCTCGCCCTTTGGGGATGCCTTGTGGCCTGTTTCATAGTTGGGCCTGGCGCCAACTGGATCTTTCCGGAATGGACGGGCGGCAGAGTCACGATGCATTGGCCCACCTATCTCGTACTTCTTGCCGGCGTGCTGATCAACAGCATCTGGCATACAGCCCTAATGGTACCTTACGCCATCAACCGCCATGGCCGTATCGCGCTTTCTTACGCCCTTGTATACGGGGCCACCGCACTTGGTCTCGGATTTCTCGGAGCAACCAGTTTGGAGCTTTGTGGGGCGGCCCTTGCCCTCCTGCTTGTGGAAAGCACAATGGCCGTGATCGTTTTACACACATCCTTACAGATAACAGGCACATGCATGTCCAAGTTGGCTAAAACTGTTCGGCACCCACCTTTCGGAATTTTGGCCAGGCCGCACTGTTTATCCAAAAACAGATCAAGGTAACGTCCAAATGACTGGATGAAAGTAAAAAGCCCAAATAGCAATTTGTAAATCAGAAGATTCCCAGTAGTTACCTCTGTAGAAAATCAATCACAATCTGAACGATGGACCGGATAAGCAGGGAACTTGATCTTGAAGGGATGAGGGAAAAAAGAATGTCGAACATAAAAGGGAAGATTCAGCTCAAAGTTCGATACTTTTTTGATTCAGTCCTGAAGCTTGTTACACGAACGGGCCTGGTCTGTCCGTCATGCGGAAACCAACAATCAACACTTGTTAAGAGGAAATACTTGGTGACGAGCTTGAGACGCTGCTCGGCCTGCAGGCTACTATTCCGTATACCAACAAGCAGCGAATCAGAAAACAAAGAGTTTTACCAGCGGAAATATCAACAAGGTTTTACGACTGAAATGCCTAATTCTCAAGAACTTCGGCAGTTGAAAAGCACCATGTTCAGAAATACAGAGAAAGATTATAGTAATTACATCAAAGTTTTAAAAGCATTGGGCTTGAAAGTAGGAACCAGCTTGATTGACTATGGATGTTCTTGGGGATACGGAAGCTGGCAGTTGAAAAAGGCAGGATATTCCGTTCAATCTTATGAGATCTCTCGCCCAAGATGTGAATATGCAAAGAAATTCATGGGAGTGGATGCCACGTGGGAGATTAATGATTTGGAAGGACGTTTTGATATCTTTTTTTCGGCCCATGTATTGGAACACGTTCTCGCGGTTGGAGATGTTCTCACTTTGGCCATGAAAATGCTCAAGCCTGGTGGTCGATTCGTTGCTTTTACACCGAACGGATCGGATGTCTATAGAAACGCGTATCCTTGGCAATGGGACCGTTCCTGGGGGTTAGTACATCCAAACCTGATAGATGAAGAATACTATCGATTTAAATTCAAGGACATGTCCTTTCTCGTCGCATCTTCGCCCTATGACTGTAATGCCATAAAAGAATGGGTGTGTATTGAAGACCGCAAAATAAAACAAAAAGTGCTGACTCTCAGCGGCAAGGAGCTTCTTTGCACTGTTAAGGCACCGAGTATCTGATCCAAGAGACACATAGAGATAGTTCAAGTTTAGAAGAATGATATTTAGAAAAAGCCTTTTACGTGCCACCCTATACATAATCCTTTTTGGGATGCTTGCTTCGCTTGTAATGATATACTCGGAAACAAAGCTTCAAGCTTTGCTTCTGTTTGCAATCGTTTTCAGCTTGATCGGTCCAATTTCCTTTCGAAGTATGCAAGGAAGGTTGGATCTTTTCGAACCATTGGTGCTTGCTAATTGTGCCTTCTTTTTTATGTTTCTTTGCCGTCCATTATCAGACTTAATTACAGGCCAGACGCATCATTTTGGGTACACGATTCTAACCACATTTGACAAAACGCTCTTTTTAGCTTGGTTCGGAATTATATGCTTTCAGGTCGGATATTTTTCACCCTTGGGGAGCCGTCTGGCAAAACTTTTTCCATACCCTCCAAAATTTAAACCAGGTACAGCTATTCTCTCAGCCTGGTTATTCACTGCATTAGGCGCAACCCTTTTTTTCCTATTTATAAACACGCAAGGTGGTTTCAAAGTTGTTTCTTATCTTCTTCAAGGCCGCCAAGCCAGTAATAATGAGCTTTTCTTACGAAGTACTGGATATTTGTACAATGGCATTATGATGTGGGGACCAGCCTCTTTCATTTTCTTCATTGTGGCTGTTGTTAGCAAACGAAAGCACATGTTTATTCCATTTGCCGTGATCGTATTACCCCTTATTTTTTTATATGGTTCAAGAGGAGCGCGCAGTCAACTTTTGCCATTGGTCATCTCGTTTCCAGTGTTTTGGTACTTGTGGAAACAGCGCAGGCCAAGTTTTAAAAATGTCCTTCTGGCAGGCCTCATCGGGTTAGCTCTGCTTGGCTGGATTAGAGAAGTCAGAGAGATAGAAGCGAAGGACAAAATGATGGATAAACTTGTGGTGGTCCTATTTTCGCCCTTAGCGACTATTAGTGACTTACTGACGAGTCCAGACACAGAAATGTTCGATTCCATGGCTAATGAACTTCTGGTAGTACCGGAAACACTGCCGTTCATGCATGGCGCCACGATCACAGACATATTTGTTCGAGCTATCCCGCGTACCCTATATTCCAATAAACCACTGGAATCGAACGACGAAATTGTGAATGCCCTTTGGTCGGAACATTACTCTAAGTCTCGTGCCTCTCCATGCTTTTCTGTTATCGGCGTTTTTTATGCGGATAGTGGTTTTATTTCCGTAGCGCTTGGGATGTATTTTCTGGGTACGATTATGTCTGCTTTTTGGCTATGGTTTCAGGCGAATAGCAACAGTGTGATGTCACAAATGCTATACAGCATGGGAATTCCTTTTGTGGTTATCTTGATGAGGGGAAGCATTCCAGACACTTTAGCAAGAATGTTGTTTTATTTTGCCCCGTTGTTCATGTTGATGGTTTACAAGCGTATGCGTACACGTATTGATAGAGTTATTGCCATTAGGGTAAGGTAAACCTCCGAGCATGTTAAAAAATCCCCATATTCTAACGTTAAACAATTCGTTTCCTGAGTTAGAGCATCTAGCAGCAGGATTGGCGACAGCAGGTTTCCTCTCCCGGCACGTACGCCCTTATTCCAACAAAGGACGTGGATGGGAGCGGACACTGTCACAGCTTCCTTTCCTTGGTAAAGTATATCGCAGGACGATAGGAAGAAGAAAGCTGGTTGGCGGACTCCCTCGGGCTCTGGTCAGAGAGCACGCAGTCACACTTGATCTCTGCATGGCCCTGGCAGTTCGGGCACCGCAAAAGCATCAGCTTTTTCGATCCCTTAACACTGCCCTTTCGAACGCACGATCCTGTGCTATTGCAAGCGCAGGCGAGGCGGCACTAAGTGATGAAGATGCCGTGGTGGCATCGTGGGGCATAGCCGAACCAGTTTTTCAGAAAATTCAAAAACGCGGTGGGTTACGCGTGCTCAATTATTCACTCGCTCATCATGCGTTTGCTAGAAATTTTCTGATCAAAGAGGCGGAACGCGAGCCGGCATTCGCTGATACCTTGAATAGCTGGGACTGGCCAAACTGGCTGGTGGACCGTATGAACAACGAGATCGACTTGGCAGATAAGATCTTGGTCGGATCTTCCTTTGTTAGAGACTCTTTTTTATCCGAAGGAGTACCAAAAGAAAAACTGGTAATTTTACCATACGGAGTAGATACGCGTCTGTTTTTTCCTTCTGATGCTCCTTTTTTCAACCACAACAAACTGCGTGTCCTTTTTGTGGGTCAAATCGGGCAACGCAAGGGAATCTCTTACCTTCTTCGGGCTTTCAAGCGTTTCCAAGGTCCAGGCATTTCCCTTACACTCGTGGGACGAATCCAAGGCGATGGTCAAGCTTTTGTGCCTTGGCAGAACATGTTTAGACACATTATCCATCGCCCTCAAATCGAACTTCGCAAATTTTATCAAGAGTCCGACATTTTTCTCTTTCCAACATTATTAGAAGGCATGCCCTTAGTTGTTCTGGAAGCTATGGCCAGCGGCCTGCCGGTAATCACCACGCCCAACGGACCCGGTGGCATCGTACGCGATGGGGTGGACGGGTTCATCGTTCCGCCACGCAATGTGGATGCCATTTCAGATCGTCTTGATCAACTGAGAAGCGATCCGGAAATGCGAATTTGGATGGGTCGAAACGCACGCAGAAGAGCGCAGAGTTTCAGCTGGGAGGCCTATCGTAGGAATGCTGTAAGCCATATTGAAGGATGGGTTAAAAAACATAGTGAACACCATAACTACGAAAAATAAATAAACGGAACATCCGAAAGAAGGCAACCGGTTGTAACTTGCTGTTACAAAATAAGAATTGATTCTTTTCAGAATGACAAACCTTCCGAGTATCTATATGAATATAAAATACAATATAGAATAGGCATTCCTGTTGGTTATAGCGTTGAAAATATTTAAGCCTTTATGGTTTTGATCATGTTGTATGTGGGTAGGAGTCTAAACCAGCGTATTTTACCTTTTTAATATAGCTTGTTTGTTTGGATTAGCCTACTAGAAAATTGCCCCACATCATTCGTTATAATATATTAGGTTCTGCACAACTTCATACATATAAAAATACACAAATGAATATTTTGTTATTTCAACCACATTCTCCAAAGATTGGAGGTGTAGATACTGTATTATTACAGTTCATAGAATTAGCAACAGATATTGAACCAGAATTACATTTTTTTCTTATTATCCCACCCGGTAATCCCAAACTATCTCAATATCGTCAATCAGGAATTCAAGTATTTGAGGTTAACAATCTTGGATATTTTACTAAACATGATTCAATACCGAAGATCATAGCAACATTCGTAAATATGCCAAAAGCATATAGGATTATTAAACGAATAATCATTGAAAATCATATTGATTTAGTTCATTCACATAAAATCAATTCCTTCCTTGGAAGTTTAGCAGCTAGAGGAGCTGGTGTAAAAGTAGTTCACACATACCATGAAATTAATACTGGAAATTTAATAATATATCGATTGTTTAATCTATTAATAGAATCAATTGTAGATAGAATTATTATTCTTTGTGATGCCACAGGTGAGTTGATATCCAAAAATTGGCGAATAAATCCGAAAGTAAATAAAGTGTATAACGGCATCAATACAAACTATTTCCTGCCCCCACAAGAAAGGAAAATGCATGTGAGGCAAGAATTAAGTATACCAAACCATGCCCCAGTAGTTATTGCAATAAGCCGAATTCAAGCAACTAAAGGGTTGGAATATTATATTGATGCTGCTAATAAAGTAATAAAACATAATGATCAAGTTCATTTTCTAATGGTAGGTGATGTTGCAGAAGATGAGAAAGAGTCTTTAAAGTATAAACAATTACTTATTCGTCAGGTTGTTGATTGTTGTATAGATAAAAATTTTCATTTTACAGGTATTCGCAGCAATGTTGTAGATATTTATTCTATAGCAAATGTTTTTGTTTTACCATCAATCTTCGATATATTTCCCACAACTGTATTAGAGGCAATGGCTATGCAACTTCCCGTAATCGCAACGAAAGTCGGTGGGGTGGTAGAGCAGGTTGTTGATGAGCAAACGGGATATTTAATCTCTCAAGCCGATTCTGATCTTCTATCTATTCGAATTATAGATCTTATTGAAAATCCTAAAAAATCTCATATTATGGGAAAGTTAGGACGGAAAAGAGTAATTGAGTTATTTTCTCAAAATAACTATGTGTCTAACACTATGGAGATTTACACTCAACTTTTAAATAATAGATGATGTGAGTTTTATGAAGGAACATCGTATTCTGTGTACTGGTGGGAGTGGGTTTATTGGTACACACTTTTGTGACTATGTAATTTCACAGGGTAGTGAATTAGTCAATGTGGATGTCAAGAGTCCCAACAAGATAGAACATATAGATTGCTGGCAGCAATGTAATATTCTTGACACTGATAAATTAGGTGAAATATTCAAACATTTTCAGCCTACCCACATCCTTCACTTAGCCGCTCGATGCAGTTTGACGGGTGAGTCGATCCATGATTTTAAAGAAAATACGATAGGTACAGCAAATGTTATAGAAGCAGTTCGGAATACGCCAAGCGTCCAACAAGTAGTTGTCACATCAAGTCAGCATGTTCGTAAACCGGGAAGTGGAATTCCAAAACATGATGAGGACTATTTTCCTCATGGTTTATATGGTGAGAGTAAAGTAATTACTGAGGACTTTACACGAAATGCTAATTTAAATTGTATCTGGACGATTATTCGCCCTACGAATATTTGGGGGCCTTGGCATCCATCCCTTCCGGATGGATTGTGGCGGATGATGAAGAAAGGATGGTATATTCATCCTAAGGCCGATCCAATAATACGAAATTACGGTTTTGTTGGAAATACAGTATGGCAAATAGCAAAAATATTTCAAGCCCCACCTTCTCAAGTAGATGGTCGGATGTTCTATGTTGGAGAAGAGTCAATAAAACAGATAGATTGGATCAATCAGTTCTCCAAAGCGCTAACTGGTAAAGTTGTGCGCACCGTACCACTTCCGTTTATCCGCCTTATCTCACTGGTTGGAGATGTTTTGGCAATTTTAGGAATTCATTTCCCTATGCATAGATCGCGGTTTTTTAACCTTACAACCGATAACCCAGTATCTGTTTCTCCGGCAATCAATGCTTTTGGCGTTCCCCCATTTTCTATGAATGAGGGAATTGATTTAACCTTAAAGTGGTTAGGAGAAAAGTGGAATGAATAGGTCACTGTGGACCATTACCTAACCAAAGAAGTAATACATGAAATTTTGTAATTTTTTGATACGTCTGAGCAAACTTTTTCAAGTTATCTGGTCTACCCATATGCTGAAGGCGTTGTTTTTCCACCGCGTTCTCGCCGGGACTG
>DEIL01000169.1 GCA_002352445.1 Desulfobulbaceae bacterium UBA2775 | reverse complement strand
AGTGATGTAGTCGGGATTCGGAGGGGTATTGCCAAACGTCCTCGCCAGCTGTGGATTGTTTTGCAACACCCCTCCGAATCCCTCTCCTTCCAAATTACACATGACTTTCATATAAATAATAGCGAAAAATAAGCAGAACTCTTTGATCTGGATCAAGTTTTGCGATTAAAACATATTTTTGTGAAAAATAACCATCAAACAGAAATGATCCAGAAGAATGAGCGGTAAAAGAAAAAGGCGGGATATCAAAATTAATATTCCGCCTGGTACCGGATGAGGTATCCGGGTCAATAAATGAGACTACCCAAGGATTGTCTTCAGATCGGCTGCTGCGGTCTCAGCAATTGGTTTACATTCAAAGTTTTCAACAAGTACATCGAGAACATTTGGTGTGATGAACGCCGGCAGGGAAGGTCCAAGACGAATGTCCTTAATACCCAGGCTGAAGAGGGTGAGAAGGATAACCACCGCTTTCTGCTCATACCAGGAGAGAATCATTGAAAGAGGCAGATCGTTTACACCGCATTCGAATGCTCCCGCAAGGGCTACAGCTATCTGGATGGCCGAGTAGGCATCATTACACTGACCCACATCAAGCAGACGTGGAATACCACCTATATCTCCAAGCTTTTTATCAAAGAATCGGAATTTACCACAGGCAAGGGTCAGTACCATACAGTCTTCAGGAACCTGCTCCACAAAATCAGTGAAGTAATTACGTCCTGGTTTGGCACCGTCACAGCCGCCGACGAGAAAGAAGTGGCGAATGGCTTTGCTCTTCACGCCTTCGATTACCTTATCGGCAACCCCGAGTACGGTGTTGCGGGCAAATCCGGTGAGAACGCTGCCTTTATCTGTGTCTTCAGCAAATCCGGGCAGTGCGAGGGCACGCTCAATAACAGGGGTAAAGTCCTTATCATCTCCGATATGGACAACATCGGGCCATCCTACCAGACCTGTTGTAAATACATTGGCTTTGTAGGAATCTTTCGGCTTCTGGATACAGTTGGTAGTAAAGAGAATTGCTCCAGGAAATACAGGGAATTCTTTGGCCTGATTCTGCCAGGCGGTGCCGTAATGACCGTAAAAATGGTCATATTTTTTCAGTTCCGGATAGGCGTGACATGGCAGCATTTCACCATGGGTGTAAATGTTGATTCCCTTACCTTCGGTCTGCTGCAACAGGAGGTCGAGATCTTTCAGGTCATGACCGGTAACCGCGATGGCTTTACCTGCTTTGGCACCTAAAGGTACCTCTGTGGGGACAGGATGTCCGTAGGTTCCGGTATTACCGGCATCAAGCAATTCCATTGCTTTGAGATTGACTTCACCGCATTTGAGGGTAATTCCAACCAATTGCTCAAGAGTCTGACCGCTTTTGGTAAATTCAGCCATGGTCTCATAAATATAACTATAGACGGAATCATCTTCCTGGCCGAGAATTGCTGCATGGTCTGCATATGCGGCCAGGCCGCGCATTCCGTATATGGTGATTTGTTTGAGCGAGCGCAGGTCTTCATTCTCATCCAGACTGTTCATGAAGTCCAGTTCCTGGCCCTGGGCAACCATTGCATCCGTTGAATTTCCAGGGGTGAAGTTGGCGGCTGCAGCAGCAAAGTCAACATTGCCGCCTGCAGTTTTTACTCTTTCTTTCAACCCTTCACGTAGTTCTACTGTCTTGTTAATTAAGGTTACAAAGCGTTGGCTGTCAAAATCGACATTTGTGAGGCAGGAAAAAATCGCCTCTGAGGTAAAACGGTCAATAGCATTGTCGGTAATGCCGTTTTTACGGGCTTCAACAGCAACAACAGATAAGCCTTGAACCGCATAGGTGAGAAGATCCTGTAATGCGGCAACTTCTTCGTTTTTACCACAGACGCCGACAGTGGTGCAGGCTATTCCTTTTGCTGTTTGTTCGCACTGGTTACAAAACATAATGTGTGTCCTCCTTGAGACAAATTAATGTATTCTTATGGTCATGCTTCGCTTACGATATTCATGAAAAAAGTGCCTGGCAAGAAAGGGGCACGCCTTTCTTCAGGTTATGTGGTGATAATAGAGTCTCTGTGGTCTAATAACCTTGACCTAGGTCAAGGTTATTCACGATTGAGAAATTTATTTAACAACTGAGAATTGCGAGGAGGCAGGAGGAGTCCTGAGGATGGAAAGGATTCAGATCATAGTCTCCCCAGGAGTTGATAATATGTAATCCTGCCTGATGAAAGAGTGAAATCCACTTGTCGTAGGGGAATCCGGCAATTGTAAAAAAATGATTCAGGTTTTGGTTTTCATATCCTTTTTTCATCGGCCGAATGCGATATCTCTCTTCTACAAGAACGGTTAGAGAATCGGCCGAATATTGCCTGAGTATTTCCTTGATGATCTTTCCGCCCTCGGGTCTGTTGAACATCTGAAATTGAAATGCTCTGCCACTGTTTAATGTAAGGCTTTTATCGGGTATAAAAAGTTGCAGGTAGATTTTACCGCTTTTGGTTAAAAGAGATCTGAAATTTGCCAGGCAGGATACAATATCATTTTCTCCAGGCAGAAGGTTGAGTGTATTGTAGGGGATTATGATCGCATCAAATTTTATGGAAAATGCAGGTTGCTGCATATCCATATTGATATAGCTGCAATTTGGAATTTTGTTCTTAACAGCTTTTTTCAGCATGTGACGAGAAATATCAATACCGACAACTGTTCTCTGTTTTGTGGTAAGAGGTCTGGTTATCCGTCCTGTTCCACATCCTGCTTCCAATACAGAGCCCCTTACCGGCAAATTCTTTCTGTAGAATACAATGTCGTCTGAAAACCTCTCCATTTCAAGATCATAGAGATCGCAGTAGAGTTCTTCAGACAAGGGATCAAACCTGTCTTCGGGTTCATCATTGTAGCTGGTGTATATTTCCATATTTTGCTGGAGCCGGGCAGGTGTTGTGTCTACTTTGAAATGATCATTTACGAAACCGTCAGTGTTGAAATTACCTGACTTTTCATGCTGTCGCAAATCAATGTTGAAAAAAATGATTAGGTAGAAAAATTCTTCTTGCAAAACGTATTCATGGCGTGTATTCTCTGTTCGTTATTTGACGCTAATGGTAATTATTATTATACTAAAAGGAGATTTAAAATGCAGAAATACGTTTGTTCAGTATGTGGTTATGTTCATGAGGGTGAAGCACCACCGGAGAATTGTCCTCAGTGTGGAGCAGCAGCAAGCAAGTTTAAAGAATATACTGGAGAAGCAACCAGTTGGGCCGATGAGCATGTGATCGGAGTTGCTGAAGGCGTTGACGAGGAAATCCTTGAAGGTCTTCGAGCAAATTTCACCGGGGAATGTACTGAAGTCGGTATGTATCTGGCGATGAGCCGTCAAGCTGATCGTGAAGGTTTTCCCGAGGTCGCCGAAGCTTATAAGAGAATAGCTTTTGAAGAGGCTGAGCATGCTGCAAAATTCGCCGAATTACTGGGAGAAGTTGTTGTAGGTGACACAAGAGCTAACCTTGAGGCCAGGGTGGCTGCTGAGCATGGAGCCTGTGCAGGCAAAAAAGCGCTGGCAGTCAGAGCAAAAGAGCTGAACCTTGATGCTATCCACGACACCGTGCATGAGATGTGTAAAGATGAAGCACGGCATGGACAGGCTTTTGCGGGATTACTGAAAAGATACTTCTAAAAAAATATAACAATTCATCAGCACCCAATTTAGGCACGATCAAGCCGATTCACATAGGCAAACTATAGTGATTCGGCCTGCTTGCATCTATATCGGGCACTGATGAACAGTTACGCACAAAAGCGTTCTCTGTATTTAGATGGGACAGCGAACAGGAAGTTTGAAAAGGGGCAGATGGAAACATCTTGCCCCTTTTTGTGTTTTATTGCGCTGCCTGTTGTGCCGCATAGGCTGAGGCAGCACACTCGTTTTTGCCCAGATCCAGTTCTTCCGCCTTGGCATCGTCTACCTGTTTCAGGTTAGCATTGAGTAGACGAATTTCCGCGTATTCCGGCGGCTGATCACGCATATTGCTTTTAATAAAGGTGAGAAAATCAGCTTTATTGTCAATTGCAAAAATATCCTTGTTGTACTTTTTAACCTCGGCCAGGGTGGCAACAAAACAGAGATCACTGTTAGCCTCTTCCCAGTCTATATAATGGGCTGGAAGCACCAGTATATCGTCACTCAGTTGCCTGATTTTTATTAATGTTTCAAAAAGGATATCCGACCAGGCATCTACCTGACCTCCCAGGTCGGGACGACCAATGGAGTGGATAAATGTGGAGTCACCGGAGATGAAAAATTTCCCATCAATGATAAAAGAAGTGGATCCCGGAGTATGACCCGGTGTAAAAAATATTTTTACCTCAGGACCATTTTGGGCAAAAGGGTAGATTTCTCCATCTTGTATCGGGCTGAAAACGTTTTTGGATGAGCCAAAATCATTTTCATGGGCCAGAAATTCCGCACCTGTTTTTTCTGAAAGAATTCTGCTGCCGGATATATAATCAGCCTGGAGATGTGTTTCAAAGGTGTCAATCAGCCTGCAATTATTTTCCCGTGCAAATTCGAGGTAGAAGTCACTGTTTCTTGACGGATCAAATACCATCAGCTCTTCTTTATATTTCAGGCCATAGCTGCAGGATGCCTTACCCGGTCTGATGAATTGAAAGAGCTGGTAATCTTCTTCGGGACTGAGAAGCATAGGAACCAGGAGGTTGCCCCAGGATTTGATTCCACCCTCCAGATAGCCCAGATCCTCAAAACCATGCTTCTCCAGTATTTCCGCGACATATTTTGCCGAATCTTCTTTAGCACATACAATTCGAATGGGTTTGTCTCTTGGTACTTTGGCTGCACTTTCATCTTCTATTTCCATGAAGTCAAAATATGCGACATTCTGCATATCAAAGGGAAACGGGGATTCTATCTGGAATCTCTCGAAATCTTTTGCGTTTCTGACGTCGAGCAGAAGAAAGTCTTTTTTGGTTGTCAGCCAGGAATAGAGATCCCTGGCAGGATATTTAAAAATACTCATAATGTCTCCTTAAGGTTTTTTTAGAAAGGCAAAAAAGTAGTGTTTATCGAGACAACAATTTGAATAATAGGTCATCTTGTCAAGGTGTTTTTGTAAATTCACATATGGAGAAGGCCTGCCTCTTCGGTGGTGGAGGCAAAACAGTCAAGGTGAAGCAGCCAATATTTTTGCCGATTCTCTCTGATAGCAGTTACAGTTTTTCCCGGTAGCCAGTGGCTGTCATCGATCAGGTTATAAAAGCAGGAGTCAATGCCGATAAAGCCATCGAGCATATGGCTGAGTATATGAAGCAGTTTGCTTTCATATCCCTGGTGCGTGTTCTGGAGAGAGTCGATTGACTGATAGCCGTTTTTTTTCAACTCCTCGATCAGTTCCCGGGTCAGAGTGCGATTCTGTTCTTCGGCCTGAGAAATAACCCGCCAGAATGATCCGTTCAGGCCTGAAAAGGATTTTTCCTCAACGACCTGGATAGTGTCATACATTACCAGCGTTGTACGGTCAAAAAACCTCTCTACCTGTCCTCTGCAGTGATCAAAGGAGGAACCGGAGAGGAGGATTTTATGCTGGGCAATTTTGTCCAAAGTGCTTGGCTACTCGCCTTCCAGCACCCGCTTGCCGATTCTTTGTCCCATCTCGATGCACTCATCAAGGTGGGCAGAATCGGGAACGTATTTTAATCGGAGACCTTCCTCGATTACATCTATTTTCATATCCTCAAGAGCGCTATTCATTAATTTGACAGCTTCTCCACTCCAGCCGAAAGAGCCAAAAGATGCACCATATTTATTCGCTGGTTTCAATCCACGCATATACATGAGAAAACCTGCCATACGGGGGAGGAGACCATTATTCAGGGTTGAACAGCCAAGAATGATGGTATTTGCAAACAGAATATCGGTCATCACATCACTTCTATGATGAACTTTGAGATTTATCAGTTTGGTTCTGAGCCCGCTTCTTTCAACACCTGCGGCAACTGCATGGGCCATTTTTTCAGTTGAATGCCACATGGAGTCATAGATGATCAGGGCTCTGTTTCCAGCCTTGTTTTGAGACCAGTTATCGTACGCTTCCAGTATCTTGTCTATATGGGTACGCCAGATAATGCCATGGTCCGGGGCAATCATTTTGATGCCAAGATTCATTTCACCTACATTTTTCAGGAGTTTACGGATAAGTGGTGCATAAAGGTAGAGGATATTTGCATAATATTTTGCACTTTCCTTCATCACTTCAGAGAGATCGACTTCGTCATCAAAACGTTCACTGGTTGCATAGTGCTGACCAAAGGCATCACTGGAAAAAAGGATGCCGTCTTCTTTAACAAAAGAGAACATGGAGTCCGGCCAGTGCAGCATTCTTGTTTCGATGAACTGTATGGTTCGTTTGCCGAGACTGATCTCAGTACCTGTCTTTACAACCTCAAATGGCCAGTCTTCTTTATGGAAATGGTCAATTAATGCTTTTTTGCCCATGAGTGAGCAGATAATTTTTTCGGGTTTGATTAACTCGACCATGTTCGGCAGAGCACCGGAATGGTCAAGTTCCACATGGTTGACGACGATATAATCTATTTTTCCCGGGTCAATAATTGCGCTGATGTTCCGGATCAACTCATCTTGATGAGACCGTTTAACTGTGTCAAAAAGGGTGACCTTCTCATCGATAATAAGAAAGGCGTTGTATGTCGTTCCCTTATAGGTTGAGTAACCGTGAAAATCGCGGACATCCCAGTCTACTGCACCAACTGAGTAGATTCCTTTGGCAAGTTCTGTGGTATTCATTGAGGCTCCAAAATTATATTTGATGGTTAAACTATTTGAAAATTAATTTCTTGCATATGATAATTGACTAAGTTGCTTATTACAACAAAAGGATGATAGGTTAGTAAATTTTCTACCATTTCGATGTACTTTAGTACACCAAGATGGTAGAAAATTCACGAGCCTTGAAAATGATGTTTTTTTACTGATTCATCAACCTTGATAAACCCGTAAAAAGCTCCCTGCTCCGTCATTCCCGCGAAGGCGGGAATGACGGAATGCTCTAAATCTTTGGGTTTTGCAACGCCATCAATAATGATTACCATAGAATTTGGAGGGTTGGAGTTGTTCCCGGCACTGAACTGTAAATGATTTTGCCATTCATTTATGAGTAATCCTTATGCAAACCGTTAAGACTCATGTCCATAGTGACGGAACTACTACCATCATCTGTCCTGTATGCGATAATCTGAAAAGGACAACGGTCGCCACCCTGAAACATGAAAAACATATATTGAAAGTTCGCTGCAGCTGCAAAACAATTTTCAGGGTACTTCTCGATTACCGCAGTCATTACCGCAAGGATGTCAGCCTGTCCGGTACTTACAAAACACTCTACCAGTATGATCAGTGTAAAGGTGTAATGCAGATCACCAACATCTCTGCCGGAGGTCTGCAGTATCATGTTATCGGTATGAACCGTCTTCACCCGGGTTCCATTCTCGACCTGGATTTCCACCTTGACGATAAACAGCGCAGTCCGATAAAAAAACAGGCCCTGGTTTGCTATGTCCACTCTAATGTCGTTGGTTGTGAATTCGTTGATCAGGGTGACTCTGATAGAGCCCTGTCATTTTACCTCCGCTTATGAGCTGTTTCCCTGCCTGCTGATTTCCCAATACTTTCTTCCTGGGGATTCTTTAAAATCACCTCTGCAATAAAAACGGCAACTACCCGATACTGGACATTCCAGTAGGAATGAGTATGTTTCGTAGAACCAGCTATCAAATAAATAAGGGAGTATCTCATGCCATACCGCCGGATTTGTTCTATCAGTGTCTTTCTGTTGTTGCTGCTAGTCTCTCCTCTGCAGTCAACAGAATTGAAAGAGTGGCCCAGGAGTGTTGCTGTTTCTTCAGGCTCCATCACCATTTACCAGCCCCAGATTGAATCTTTAGAGAATAATATCATGAAGGGCAGTGCTGCGGTAGCCTATTTCGCTGAAGGGAAAAAAGACCCGGTCTTTGGTGTAGCCTGGTTTGATTCCAAGGTGCAGATTGATCGTGACAGGCGAATCGTCCAGTACGAAACCCTGGAGATCACCAACACCCGCTTTCCTGAGGAAAATACAAAGCTTGCTAAAGAGTTTCGTCAGGCCGTGAGCGATGGTATGAAAACCTGGGAGCTGGAGTCGTCACTTGATGATCTGACAACAGCCCTGGCTGCCATCAAACAGGAGAAGACGGAGGCGGCCAACCTTAAAAATGATCCACCCGATATTATCTATATGGATAAACCAGCCCTGCTTATTACCATTGACGGCAAGGCTGTGCTGCAGAAGATTGAAGGAAACAGTGATTACCAGGCCGTCGCCAACACTCCCTACCCACTTTTTAATAAAAACAAAAGCGGCAGCTGGTATCTGAACGGTGCAGAAAACGTCTGGTACCAGGCCAAAGATGTGGATGGCCCCTGGACTTTTGATACCGATCCGCCACAGTCTTTAGTCAAGATGGTGCAGGATAAGGCGAAAGAATATGACCAGGAAGAGGATTCATCCGAGACAAAAATAACCACAGAGAACAACCCTGAAATTGTGGTGGTTCATAAGCCGACAGAACTTATCGTCTCAGACGGTAAAGCTGGCTTTGAGCCTTTGACGGATGATCTCCTGGTGATGAATAATACGGATTCCAGGGTCTTTATGGATGTAAAGAGTCAAAAGTATTTTATTGTTGCTTCCGGGCGCTGGTATCAGGCAGACTCCATGCAGGGGAAATGGCATTTTGTAACATCTGATAAATTACCTGGTTCTTTTACCAAAATCCCAAGAAATTCGAAATACAGTGATGTCAGATCCTATGTGGCAGATACTGATGAGGCCAAAGAGGCGGTGATGGACGCTCAAATTCCGCAGACAGCCGCGATTAAGCGGGGCACGGTCGATATCAAGGTCCAGTACGACGGTAAACCCAAGTTCAAGGAAATTGAAAAAACAGACCTTCAGTATGCGGTCAACAGCTCGGAAACCGTTCTTAAATCCGGTAAGGAATATTATCTTGTAAAAGACGGGGTCTGGTATATTTCGGATTCTCCGAACGGCCCCTGGAAGGTTTCAGATCACGCTGCTCCCGGGATCGGCAAGGTGCCGCCATCCAGTCCGGTTTATAATACGAAATATGTCTATGTTTATGATTCCACACCGGAGGTGGTCTACGTGGGCTATACACCGGGTTATGTGGGCAGCTACATCTATGGTCCGACAATTGTCTATGGGACCGGCTATTATTACTCTCCCTGGATTACCCCCCATTATTACTACCCGCGTCCGGCCACCTGGGGATTCAGTGTCTCCTATAATCCGTGGAGTGGCTGGGGCTTTGGTATGAGCTGGAGTTCGGGCCCCTTTCGTTTCGGCTTTTATACAGGAGGGGGCTACCATGGACACGGTTGGGGTCACAGATATTGGGGGCCCCGCGGGTACCGCCGTTCATATAACAATATCAACATCCATAACACCAATATAAATGTTAACCGAAATAACTGGGACAGTGTAACCAGAAACAACAATATTTATCGCAGTTCAAATCAGAGAGCCAATATTGTGAACAGCGTTGATTCCCGCTCCATCAGCAGTACGGATCGGCAAAATATTCAGAACAGGATTGACAACCGTGCGGCTGTCCGTCCTGCCGTCAGTGGTCATAATCCGGCAAGTAAGATTAATTCCGGTGAACTCAGTACAGCCGATATCCGCAACAAGGCAGCGACCCGTGATAATCTGAACAGGGTAAATAATGTCCTGGCTGATAAGGATGGCAATGTTTTGCGCAACCATGAAGGACAATGGCAGCAACGGACTGGTGGAGAGTGGCAGAATAAAAATATTGCAAAAGTTGATGAGGTAAAACGTTCCAGTGTGCCTAAGACTTCAGGCTATGACCGTTCTTCATCAATAGACCGGCAGCAGTATTCAAGGCAACGCTCCACAGAAAGAATGCATTCAGCCCGTAGCAGCATGGGAGGAGGTTCCCGTGCTGGTGGTCGTCGCGGTGGAGGAGGTGGCGGTCGTGGCGGTGGTCGTCGCTAGGTTCTTCGACATGTTACATTTTCTGCACAGTCTGGATAAGAGTTTTTTTCAGAATTTTGACTGCCGGGGAAGTGGAGTATCTTGCCAGGCTCACAAAGCTATACGCAGAATTAACACCCCGGCAGGTAACAGGGAGTTGCACAATTTTTTTCTGTCTATCCCATCTGAAAAGATGGGAACAAGACCACAGCCGATAGCATTACTGGTCAAAACCACGTCGATCAGTAACTTAAAATAACTGCATTCAATCAAACCGTTCTTAAATGCGGTTAGTTCTGCCACCGGCAGCCCTAATTCACTGGCCACCAGTTGGTAAATAACATTCGGGATCCAGGGTGTGGCAATGGGGTAGTCAAAAATTTCCCCTAAAACCATTTGTTTGCGTTTTGCGTAAGGATGGCCGGCCCTGCAGACATAACAGATGGGATGTTGAGGAAGTTCTGTAATATCCAGCCCCTTTGTATCTCCCAGAACCCGTATATCCCCAACCATGACATCAACTTCTCTTTTGTTCAGCATGGACAAAAAAACCCACTCAAGGTGAAGCCCAAAGTGGACTGAAGTTAGAACCTCTGTTTCCACAAAGCTCTCGACTTAAAGGTATTAAAAATATCTCCCGAACAGGCAGTGCTATTCTCGAAACCTATGTGATAGAAGATGATAGAGCATTAATAGGCAAACCTATAGAGATCAAAGACCTGGAAGCAACTTCAAGTGATGTACTGGTACGTATACATTATCTGGATGGATCTACAGAGTTTATCCGTGTACTTCCTGAAAAGCCAACTTTTATGCTGACGCATAAAAGTGGTTTTTATAACATGGCTTCGACCTATTTTATTTTAGGTGTAGAGCATATCCTGGAAGGCTTTGATCATCTTCTTTTTGTCCTGGTACTGTTACTACTGGTAGGCAATTTGCGAATACTTATCGGCACCATTACTGCATTTACCGTGGCCCATACAATTACCCTGATGTTCGCTTCCCTGGATATGATCCATCTCTCAAGTCGTGCCGTTGAAGCAACTATCGCTCTGTCTATTGTATTCGTTGCTGCAGAAGTGATATACGCCATGCGTGGCCGTGAACATATAACTAAAAAATGCCCATGGCTTATAGCCTTTGGTTTTGGGCTTATCCACGGTTTAGGATTCGCCGAAGCACTTAAAGAGATAGGATTGCCGCAAAATGAGATAGTGGGTTCGCTTATTTTCTTTAATGTCGGGGTGGAGACAGGACAATTGCTCTTTGTATCTGCTGTGCTTTTATTTGCCTGGGTATTTAAATCGTTAACTGAAAAGTATGTCTATATGTATAAAATGGGGCTAACCTACATCATTGGTATAACTGCTACTTTCTGGTTTCTGGAGAGAGTAGTGGTGATAATGTAAGATAAATATGTTACTTTAAACACCTGGCCTTGTCCAATACAGAATGAGTCTTAAAATACCCTTTGCTTTTAAATTGGTCTCCCTTTTGCGAAATTCTTTATATTTACGCATAGCGTAATGGGTTTTATTGCACAATCACAACAACCGACCCAAATAAGAAAATCATGGAAAATAAAACAGTAAACGATAGCAAGTTAAAGGAGGCATTTCAGAAAATACTGCTTTTAGTCGATGATTTGGCCGATGGACTAAGGCTAGTGCTGCTTATCTCTGTTGTACTGAGCCTGTGGATTTTTATCTACTGCTTCCAGTTGCATCAGGTCTCATTAATAACAAGCTTAATGATTAGCGGATTAACACTATTACCAAGCTTAATACTTTCGCGTACTTGGTATGCCTTGGAAAACCTTAAAGACATTCCTAAAGTCGCAGAAGAAATTATCGATGATGTTACTGATGAGGTTGCTCAAAGCTGGCACCACGTTAAGTCAAGTAAAAAAGGCGCATTGAATTTTTTTGGACAGGCGAAAAAGCTATTTCAAATCCGTACTTTGCTTAACTCAGCTGATGATATTATTGGCCAATATTTTAGTGTTGGCCCCTTAGTCAACCCCTTTTATTTGTTCTTGTCAGCACTCTCTTTTCTCGGACTATTTTTTCTTTTTGTTATGGGCGTGATACTCGGCTTATTGAGTGTATTCTTTTAATAAAAACACTCTTCGTGTCTGCGTTTCTTGCTCACAAGCCGTGAAGAAAAATAAAGGGCATCTCGGTGACCAGATGCCTGATCTATTAAACCATATATAACCAGCAAATGTTACAACGTTTTTTGAACTGGATCACGGATAACAGCGTTCGTTTCTATGTCATCGCCGCCTCGGTAACCCTTCTCGGTACAATATTGGCATATCTGTCGATTGAGCCTGCACCGGATAATCACATTGTAATCAGTGCAGGCCGTGAAGACGGAGCCTATTATCAATATGCACAGCAGTACGCAAAGAGTCTGGCCGTTGAGGGTGTGGAACTTGAAGTGCTGGCGTCGAACGGGTCATTGGAGAACCTTCAGCGGCTCAGGGATCCCGGTTCGGATGTGGATCTGGCATTTGTCCAAGGCGGCGTATCCGAGGCGTCTGATGCCAAAACGCTGGCGTCGCTGGCAAGTCTCTACTATGAGCCACTATGGTTTTTTTACCTCATGGAGGTTGCGGATGAGATCGATAACCTGGCCATTATGGAAGGGCGACGGCTGGCCATTGGTGGTGAGGGCAGCGGAACTCAGGCGATAGTCAGCAAGCTGTTAGCAGAAAATGGTCTTGCAGTGACCGCACAGGCGACGCTCCCGATTGGTGGCAGTGATGCCGCCGATGCACTGATTGGTGGCCGGATTGAAGGTGCATTTTTTGTAGCGTCACCTACCTCGCCGACACTGCAGAGATTATTCACACAATCAAATGTACGCCTCATGAGTTTTGAGCGTGCCGGCGCCTACGCAATGCGCTACCGCTTCCTGTCCCAGGTACAGTTGCCCCATGGAGCGCTGGATCTCAAACGTGATATTCCGCATCAGGACATAAAAATGGTGGCGACTACCGCCAACCTTGTAGCGCGCAAAACGCTGCATCCGGCACTTGTCGATCTGCTACTGGCGACTACGACCCGGGTTCACGGACAGGGTGGCATGTTCGAGAGGCGGAGCCAGTTTCCATCCCAGGACTATGTCGATCTACCAATCAGCGAGGAGGCGGAACGTTATTTGTCTCACGGACCGAGTTTCCTCGAGCGTTACCTGCCGTTCTGGGCGGCAACCCTGATCGATCGGTTTAAGGTAATGCTGGTGCCGTTCCTGGTGCTGTTTGTCCCCCTGTTCAAGATTCTGCCGACGTTCTTTATCTGGCGTATCAGATCCAGCATTTTTCGTTGGTATAGGGAACTTGCCCGTGTAGAGCGACAGGCAGACAAAGGTTCCAGGGAGGCACGTCAGGCAGCTATCGCCAGGCTGGACGAAATCGATGCTGTGTTGCGGGCCATGCAGGTGCCGGTCGCTTTCAGCCAGGATCTTTACACGCTGCGCCATCATGTGGATATACTCCGGGTTAAGATATGCCGAACTGATGGCTGAATTTTCTTATGAACCGATTGTACATCTCGGTATAGCAGCAAGTAGCCAGTGTAACTAAGCTCATTTTTTGAAATAACGATGAAGCCGGACAGGCAAGTATCTGCAGTTTATCATTGACCGGGATATTGAGCAGTGTTAAAGTTTAATGGGTTTGATTATCAGTCTTTTTTGTTCGGTAGTGTTCCTCCGGGACAATATCATGAGCAGATTTTTGAATTGTACGGGTTATGATGTGTCTAAGGTTGGATGTTCAAGGGAGGTTAATTTTGTTCGAGATCGGTGATGAATTCTAAAAAGCGTATGCTATTGCCAAGGGTACAACCAATAAGGATTTTGTGGCATGGAAAACGTATTTTCACAGCAGTCCTTTGTCTTTCTATACTAATTCTAATCGCACTGCCAAGTCAGGCGACTGCCAAGCACAATTTTATTGCAATCGGTACCGGCGGCTCCACGGGCGTCTATTTCAGGGCAGGTAACGCTATCTGCCTGATGCTGCACAAGGATATGGAAGATCGTGGTCACAATATTCGTTGTATTCCGGCAAGCACCGGAGGCTCTGTCGATAACATCAACAAGGTCGCTGCCGGAGAGCTGGACTTTGGCATCGTCCAGTCAGATGTTCAGTTTCATGCTTATACGGGTGATGCAAGTTTCACAGGCGCGGAATTAAAGAATATTCGCGCAGTGCTGTCACTCTATTCAGAGGCATTCCATCTCCTGTCCCGGCAAGGCTCCGGCATCTCCAACTGGGATGATCTCATGGGTAAGCGGGTTAATGTAGGTAGTCCAGGTTCGGGAATCCGGTCTACTTTTGATGAATTGATGGGGGCTTATAACGTTGACACGGAGTTTTTTGGTCGGGCGACCGAGCTAACTTCCAGCGAACAAACGCATGCCTTGTGCAAAGGCAGGATTGATGCGTACGGTAATAGTGCCGGTGTGCCCAGTCCCTCCGTGGCCCGGGCAATCAGTGATTGCGGTGCTTCGATCATTTCTCTGGACACATCGGTAGTGCGCAATCTCGTTGCTGGTCGGCCTTATTTTGACTACTTGACAATTCCCGCCGGCACCTATGCGAACATGGAGAGAGATATACACACGCCGGGGGTAATCGCTACAGTGGTTACTTCTGAAGACATGGCCGAAAGCGTAGTGTATGAATTAGTGCGGGCTGTGTTTGAGAATATTGACCATCTTAGAGAAGTCCATCCCGCATTTTCAGATCTGGATTTGCAAGAGATGGCTTGCCGCGGCTATGTGGCGCCGCTTCACGACGGGGCGAAAAAATACTTTGTGGAACATGGTCTTGATGTATGCCCCTGAGCAGGATTTGTGATAAGTTCCTTGGCAATTATTTCTAACTTTTTAAATTGAATAGTAATATTTTGTATTCTGTCCTAAAAACAGGAGACTCATGAGTAAGGTACTAAATAGATATGCTTAATTCATTTTATAATATGAGTAACTTGAGCCTGGCGATCCTGGTTGCGGTCACTCTAGTCGGGTTTTCCTGGGCTGGAGTCTTTTTTATACGTCCATTTTTTGAGATCTGGATGCGTGGACAAACACGACGAAATGCACTCATAGGGTATACTATTTCATGTATCAGTGTGTTTTATGGGCTATTACTGGGGCTGCTTTCAGTGGCCACCTATCAGAATACGGAAGATGTTGAGAATATGGTTAAAAATGAGGCGACGACCCTGGCGACGCTGTACCGGGATGTTTCACATTATCCGGGCCATGTTAAATATTTTTTACAAGATCAGATAAAAAACTATACTCTCTATACGATAGATGAGGTCTGGCCAGCACAACAGAATGGTAAGACAGCAAAATACGATAATATTATTGTTTCAAATATCCAGGATAACTTGATATCATTTAAGCCGGAGACTAGATCCGATGAAATATTGCATGCTGAAACCCTGCGTAGATTTAATGCCTTTATAGAGGCGCGGCAGTCGCGTCAGGCCGGCGTTGATAAGTCGATACCGCTGGTGCTGTGGTATGTTGTAGGAGTTGGTGCGTTAATGAACATCGGGCTGTTCTGGCTGTTTGACATGAAACTCAGCATTCATCTCATCCTTGGCGGGTCAGTCGCTTTCTTTTTAAGTATGATGATTTTTGTTATTATTGCCATGGATGCTCCGTTGCGCGGGGAGGTAAGCGTTCCTCCTGCAGCCTATGCCAAGGTTTTCAAGAATCTAATGCAATAAGGCAATCCGGGGTTACAGGGTAACCGTATTTAAAAGCAAAAACAGGAAGTGTGGTATGGCGGTGTTTGAAGTTCAGCAGACGGAAGGTATGCGTTCCGTGCAGATTTTTCTTAATAATGAAGTTATACAAACTGAAGCCGGTGCACTGGCAACCATGGATGGCGATATCGAAATGGCTGCAGTCATCCCTTCTCCCCTTGGTGCAGTTCGTTCGACTTTTGCGCAACAATCGATTATCCGGCCCAAATACTCAGGCAGTGGTATCATTTATCTCGATCCATCGGTAAGGGGTTACCACATGTTTGAAGTCCCGGAAGATGAAAACTGGATACTCTCGCGAGGTTCTTACTGGGCTTCGGAAAGTAGCGTAAAACTCAGCCTTGCCCGTCAGAAGGTCATGACATCCCTATGGTCTGGTGAAGGCTTTATTTATTACCAGACTAAACTAAGCGGTCACGGGAAGGTGGTTCTCAATGCTGATGGTCCGGTGGAAGAAATCAAACTCGATAACAGCAGGATGAAGGTTGACGGAAGACTGGTCATAGCCCGAACTGAAGGCATTACATTCAAGATGAAGAGGCCGGCAAGATCAATATTATCTTCTCTGCTTTGTCATGAAGGGATGTTGCGTACCTATGAAGGGAGTGGCTCATTGCTTCTGTCAAGAATGCCATTCTGGAACAAGCGATTGCTCTCTGCGATGGACGCGTAAGTGTCGTGCGGTAAAAAAACATGTAGAAACATGAAATCACTTTCGTCGTTGCATGGCCACCTTTGCCATCACTAAAGGTGATTTAATGTATGAAGTCAGTTTTGGCGGGTAGAAGTCCAGTTATACTAACCCCGATTAACGGGAAAAAAGCAGAGCATCTACACCCACCAGGATGAAGGGGATAAGTACCTTGGCTGTATATTTAACCACTTAATTCCAAAATACATTCCTCAATTTCTTGTTTTTTATTACAGAAATTCTGGAGTAAGGTACTAAACGGTAAATTGTCAACAAGGAACGAAGTCAAAATAATCAGTAAGGAATTCAAAATGACCTACCTCTATATGCGAAAGAGAATAGCAGTCTTTTTTTGACAGGAGCCTTGACTTTTACGGCCTGTTCAGTTGTCGCGGAAGAAGCTAAATCAGGTGTTGTGGATCAGCACGCACTCGTGATACTTGATCGGGCAGTATCATTTTTGGCCAAACAGAAGCAGTTTTCTGCCACAGTTGAAATCTGGCAAGATTTTGTACTGGAAAATGACATGGAAATACAGTTTGCCAAAACAGTTAAGCTTAATTTTCGTCGGCCGGATCATTTCAGGGCAACAGTCACAACCACCCAGCCTGAACGAACCTTTATCTACAATGGAAAAACCGTTACCCTTGTTGATCAGAGTAGCGGGTTTTTCGGCACAACTGCTGCTCCCGCAACCATTGATAAAACCCTCTCTAAAATGGAGCAAACCTATGGGTTGACTTTCCCCCTTGATGATCTTTTGATGAGTAATCCTTATGACGGTTCTGCCGATAAGGCTCAGACCGGTCAGTATCTTGGTGCCGAAATGATAATGGGAAAGAGATTTCATCATCTGGCCTTCCAGCATGAACACTTAGACTGGCAGGCCTGGGTGGAATATGGACCTGTACCGGTTTTACGAAAGCTCATCATGACCCAGAAACTTGAGCCGGGATCACCGCAGTACATGGCGCTATTCAGCACATAGGGTTTCACTACTGAACTGCCGGATTACCTGTTCAATTTCGACGAAATACCCGGATTGCGCAGGATCGATATCATTGAATCCGTGCCTGAAAAAACTGCTCCATCTTCCCAACAAAAAAATCAAGGATAATAGCCATAAATCGTAGCTTTTCTACCCTGTCGGGCATTATTCCGGCACTTACAATTGTTATGCTGTTTTCTTCATACGGAGATGCTTTTGCAAGATATTGCGGGGGACACCGTAGTGTCCATCGAAGCGTTAGTAGGAATGTACATGTCAACAGTTACCGGCATGTTGACCTTGATGTACACCGCCGTGGCTATGGTTACGGTGCTGCCGGATTTGGGGTCGGGATGGCCACTGGTCTTATCATAGGCACGGCAATCGCTACTCCTCCGCCGAGGTACACAACAGTTGTTGTCGGCGGGAGTAATTACATGTATGCTGATGGTGTCTATTACCAGCCCGCTTCCAGCGGCGGCTACGTGGTCGTAGGAGCGCCGCTTGGAGCAACCTTTGCAGCTGTTCCTCCTGGAGCCGTACCAATTTATCTGGGTGAAACAACCTACTATTACCTTAACAGTGCCTACTATATACAGAGAGGGACTGCTTTTCAGGTGGTGTCGGCTCCTATTGGTATTATGGTGCCGACTCTTCCTGCCGGTGCAGCATCAACGGTTATTAACGGGCAGACTTATTTCAAATATCAGGTTATATACTACCAACCTGTGATCGCTAATGGTGTCACAAGTTATATGACAGTAAGGTTGTAAAAAACGTACCTATTCAGGAGTACCCCACGGAGTCTTCTCTTACCTCTTAGTCCATTTCGGTCTTTTTTGAATAGCATAAGTATGCTTCAAAGCTCCAGGTAAGCGAGGAACGAGACTCCGAATGAAGAGCAATGGGGGGGCGTCCGTTTCTATATCTTGGTTGCCTTGTATACCAAACTTTTTCCATAGCCATCTGGGAGCTTCGAATTACCTTTTTACGAGTTTGCGAAGAAAGACGTTCAACCAGCATTCATCTCCATAAGGCCCAACAGCTGTTTTTTCATAAATTTCCAATATCTTAATCCGGTCGATTTTGTCGAGCAGTCGGGTTAATGTTTGTACGGAATAGTCATTAAAAAAACGGCCGCGATCATCCCATCGCTGGCCATTTCCCTTTTTGAACGACATATAGCAGATCCCTTGTGGTTTAAGTGCAGTGATTATTGCCTTAAATGTATTGAACATCTCTGATTTTGGAATATGAAGGAGGCTGGCAGATGCCCATATCCCATCATATTTTTCTGTATCACAAAGCTCCTGTGCCTTTTGGATGAGAACGTCCTGGCCAAGGAATTTGCTGGTTAATACGGCAATTTCCCGGCATACATCGGTGGCGGTGATGGTAAAACCGTGGTCAAGGAAGACACGACTGTCGCGGCCTGAGCCACAGCCAATGTCGAGGATATGACCACCTTTAGGGAGGAGGTTGATAAATTTCTCCCTGATTTTCTCCATGTCCAGGTGTATCGTATCTTCGATATAGGTATCGGCATTGAGTTGGTAGAAGAGCAGGTTTTTTTCAGTAATGGCATTATTTTGAAGTTTTACCACAAGTGGGATGTCAGCTGGAGCCCATTTAAGGGTGGACAATTTCTCAATAGACAGCCAGCAGATCT
>DEIL01000167.1:6944-38594 GCA_002352445.1 Desulfobulbaceae bacterium UBA2775 | reverse complement strand
GATTGTTGTGGCAACACCTCTCCCGGTTCCCTTTGCCCTCGCAGAATGTATGACTTTCATATAAACTATTTGTTGCTCTCAAAATTTAATCCTCAACATATCACCGATGCCTGCGGTTAAGTTTATTGAAAACCTCTCTTTAGAGCAAAAAATCTCACCTATGGATAGACCCTAATTGAGGATGTAATAGTGAAAATACTGGTGATTAATTCAGGAAGTTCTTCCATTAAGTTCCAACTTATTGATATGGCAGATGAATCTGTTCTGGCTGCAGGCCTTGTGGAGCGGATTGGAGAGAAAGAGGGATTCGTTCAATGTACCCTGAAGCCGGGAACTGATGAGAAACAGATGGTAATGAGTCAGGAGTTTATCGCTGATCATCAAAGCGGCATGCATATGGCTGTTGATATATTAACTGATCCCGACACAGGTATTATTTCAGACAGAGCTGATATCAGCGGGGTAGGTCATCGCGTAGTACATGGGGGGGAGGATTTTTATCAGCCAACTCTTATCACCGACGATGTTCTGGCGGCAATTGAAAAAAATATTCCTCTAGCACCTCTGCACAATCCGCCCAATCTGGATGGTATTCGGGTGGCCCGGGAGCTTTTCCCCGGAGTCGAACAAATCGCGGTTTTTGATACGGCCTTTCACCAATCCATTCCGCCTCACGCATATCACTATGCTCTGCCCTATGAGCTCTATGAAAAGCAGCGGATACGCAGGTACGGGTTTCACGGCACTTCACATAAATATGTGGCAGCTGAGTGTGCGCGATTGATGGGTAAACCTCTTGAAGAACTGAATCTGATTACTGTTCACCTGGGCAACGGTTGCTCAATGACCGCTATAAAAAACGGCAGGAGTGTTGATACTACTCTTGGGTTTACACCCCTTGAGGGACTGGTAATGGGGACTCGCAGCGGTGATATTGACCCTGCTATTCATTCTTTTCTTGCCAGAAATTGTGGAATGGATATCGAGGCAATTGACACCATGTTGAACAAGGAGTCCGGCCTCAAAGGGTTATGCGGAATGAATGATATGCGGGATATTCATGAACAGATTTCCCGCGGCAACGACAGAGCCCGACTGGCTCTTGAGGTTCAGACCTATCGTAATCGCAAGTACGTAGGTGCATTTATGGCAGTACTGGGCCGGGTTGATGCAATTGTTTTTACCGCCGGTATTGGTGAAAATGATCCGGTTGTTCGGGCTAAAACTCTGGAAGGACTTGAACTCTTTGGTATTATGCTCGATTCTGATGTGAATGATCAGAGAGTGAAAGAACCCTTGCTACTCAGTAGTCCGGGTAGTCGTGTGCAGGTGTGGGGCATCCCGACAAACGAGGAGCTTGCCATTGCCCGTGAAGTGAAATCAGTGTTAGGTGGATAAATGTTGATCCTTTCCTGTCCTCTCTCGCCTGGTTAATTGTCATGATAAAAGTTACCCTGTGGATGCTTTTTTTATCTTTTTCAGCCTATCTGATCATGTGCGCGCTTCTCTATACCAGGCAGCGCTCAATGCTCTATTACCCGACGCCTTCCGTCAATTCCAGTGAGGCGCAGGTTATAATGCTTTCTCATCAGGACCAATCCCTGAAGGTCTGGCATATTCCCGGCAGTAGTGATCGGGCTTTCATTTATTTCGGAGGCAACGCGGAAGATGTTGCCCTGAACATTCCCCAGTTCAAACGTCTCTTTCCTCAATATTCCATATATCTCCATAATTATCGCGGTTATGGCGGCAGTACGGGTAAAGCTTCAGAAACTGCACTCTTTTCCGATGCTGGTGCACTCTATGACTATGTTAAGACGAAACACCGGGAAATTTCAGTGATAGGAAGGAGCCTGGGCACCGGGGTTGCGGTCTATCTGGCTTCAATAAAAGAGGTAAGCCGACTGGTGCTCGTGACACCCTTTGACAGTATGGTCAACCTGGCCAGAAACTATTATTTCCTGGTTCCCGTGTCATTGCTGCTAAAAGACAAATTTGATTCACTACGCCGGGCCGGGAGGTTGGTTACACCAACCCTGGTGCTCATAGCGGAATATGATGAAGTTATTCCGCGCAAGAGGGCAGATTCCCTTGTTTCGGCATTGAAGCAGGAAATGACGGGGGTGGAGGTTATCAAAGGTGCAGGTCATAACACCATTGGTTCATCTCCGCAGTATGAAAAGGCTCTGAGCGTATTCCTGGATCAATCTCAATCGGCAGAGAAATAGCATGGCTCAGTCCAGCTGAAAATTCTCCGCGACTTTCTGACAAAGGTGTTCGCCAATGGGTATAGCCGAAGTTGCCGCCGGAGACGGCGCGTTGCAGACGTGAAATGAGCGCTTACTTTCAGCGAATAAAAAATCGTGAACCAGGCTGCCATCACGTTTCACTGCCTGGGCCCGGATACCGACCGGATACGGGAGAAGATCCGCCAGCGAAAGCTCGGGGCAGTACTTGCGCACACGTTTCAAATATCCCGGCTTATAAAAGGAATCTTTTATCTCACCGAATCCGGAGATGAGATTGGAGCCGATGACTTTCCAGAACCCTGGAAAGCTTAGCATCTCAAGAGCGTCCTTCAAGTCAAGGTTGATCCTGCCATACCCTTCGCGTTTCCATCCCAGCACCGCATTAGGGCCGATGGTCACAGAGCCGTCGATCATGCGGGTCAGATGTACGCCCAGAAACGGCAGTTCAGGATCCGGGATCGGATAGATCAGATGATTGACGATCCGATTATGTCGGGCTGGAAGCTGATAATACTCACCACGGAAAGGCACGATTTGAAAATCAATGTCGATGCCGATCATTATGGCTATTCGATCTGCTTCCAAACCGCTGCAGGCAACAAGATAGAGGGATTGGAACAATTCACCGCCCGCATGAACCTGTACCGCATCACTGTCTTCCTGAAGAGCAGTGACAGTTTTGCCGGTGAGTATCCGGCCGCCTTTGGCAACAAACATCTCCGCCATCAGGGAACAAATTTTAGAGTAATCTGTGATTCCTGTGGCAGGTACGAGGAGGGCTCCTGCTCCGGTAATTTGTGGTTCTTTTTCCCTGAGCTCTGTCTCGGTTAATCGATGGATTTCGATTCTATTTTGAACGCACCGGTTTTCCAGATCTGCCATACGTTCCAACTCAACCTCATCCGTGGCAACAAGAATTTTACCGCATTGCTCCACCGGCAGTCCATGTTCCCGGCAAAAAGAAAGAGTCGCGGCGGCACCACGTTTACAGAAGTCGGCCTTAAGGCTGCCCGGCTGATAATAGACGCCTGCATGGATGACACCGGAGTTTCGACCTGTCTGGTGCTGAGCCAGGGTCTGTTCTTTTTCAAGCAATAAAATTGCAGCATCCGGGTATCGAATCTGGAGCTGCCAGGCTGTAGATATTCCTACGATCCCGCCACCGATCAGGATAAAATCATATTTTTTCATCATCTACCACCCAGTAAGAGGATTTTCTGTAATTTTCGATCTGTTGGGGATCCTGTTCAGGACAACAAAGAATACGCTATCCTACAGGAAGTGAAAAGCTATTTTCTCTTCGATGCTTTGTTGCCGGGAAACCGGGAATAGTAGTGATTTGAAATATATTGAAACAGCCTCGTAAATAAGTTAGGTTTTATTTCACCCGGTTGATGATGGTTTCATTACTAACACCCATGGAATGAGTTTCACAACGATGATACCCCTCCGAATCCCTTTCCCTCCAAATAGTACATGACATTCATATAAAGGTAAGATCATTATATCTATGGATATTCTATCAAAAAAAAATGGCTGGTTTTTAATTCTGAGCCTCCTCAGCTGCTGTCTGTATATTTTTCTTTTGAGTGAACGGGCTCATGTAGAGATTGAGATTGAGGTAAGTCAGGAAAGCTTTTTCAGGATTTTCTGGGCGGAGCCGGGGGGGCACTATTCTGAAAACAGGATGGTCGGAACTTTTATTCATCCCGACCGGGAAAAGTATGGTTTTTTTCTCACGGATCTCAGCAAGGTCGAACGGTTGCGAATTGATACACACCAGTATGCAGGAATAGCAACTCTAAAATCGATTAAAATTCATCAGCAGGGCTTTTTACCGATTATTCTCTCAGCACCCCCCGGCCTGGATTCTCTTATACCGTTTCAGCAAATTGAGGAGTACAGGATTGATGAGTCAGGTCTCTGGCTGCGTTCAGCCGCTAACGATCCCAGCTTCGAACTTGTCCCTGAGTTACATCCTGCTGCGATTGATAAGGCGGCATGGATCACTGAACTTACACTTGTCTTCCTGGCAGCCTGGTTTTTAATCTGGGGGTGCTCACTGCTCATTGTTAATTTTCGTTTTGTGCCGATGATGCTGTTCGGGGCATGGGCGCTGATCATTGTCATGGCTGTCCTGAGTGAACGTAATGTTCATCCTGACGAGTATGTGCATCTTGCAGCCATTGACTACTACCAGGACAACTGGCTGCCTCCACTGATCGAAGATGAATCAATTCGGGGAACCTTTAGTGTTTATGGTCATTCCCGGCTCAACAATCGTGAACTCTATTATCTGCTGGCCGGCAAATTTCAGCAGGCAGTCTCAGCATTTGAGCTGAAAGATTATCTTGCGAAGAGAAGCTTTAATGTGATCCTTTTTGGTCTTATAATGCTCTATACCATAAAACACAGGTGTGCCCGGCTTGTGGCACTTCCTCTGCTTCTCTCTCCTCAATTGTGGTACGTATTCAGTTACTGTAATTCAGATGCCTTTGCCCTTTTTCTCGCTTTCATCATTGGCTGTGAACTGGTCTGCCGCAGGAGTGTTTTCAATCGTTTTTTGGAGACTGAATCAGCCGGAAGGGTGCTTTTTTCGATGCTTTATCTGGGACCACTTCTCGGCGCTTTGTTTCTTTTGAAGAGAAATTATTATCCGCTGATCGCTTTTATCGCAGTTGTCATGTTTGTCAAAATAATCAGGAGCTCAAGTGGCGGGAAGAGGAGACAACTTATATTTCGGCTTACCTCTATCGTTGTTATCGGCCTGGCACTTTTTGGAGGCAGGATCGCTGCCGATTATTATGTTAATGGCTTTGACCGGCAGGCAAAGTTGATGTCGGCAAAACAGATGTATGCAAAGCATGGTTTTAAACCGGACAGCACTATCGAAGAAAGGCCTGGAACTTTGTTTTTGAAAAAACGGGGAGTAACGCTTAAATCCATCCTGGTAGACTATAATTGGCTTGAGCATACATTCAGGAGTGGATTTGGTCTCTACGGATATTTTACGATAACTGGTCCCGACATTTATTATAATCTGGTCAGGTGGGCGGTCGGCTTACTTGCACTCTTTCTTTTTCTTTCCATTTTCATACGGGGGGGGATCGACAACAGTAGTCTGGCTGTCACTGTGCTGCTGTTATCCTCAATTCTTGCTGCAGTCTCTTTGAATCGTTCATGGACGATGGACCTGCAGGCCCAGGGGCGGTATCTCTTTGTTATTATGCCGATGGTCGCAATCCTGTACGGTATAGCGAGGAAGGCTGTGGACAGAAACGTTTTGTCATTTGGTGTTTTTGTGCTGTATGGCTTGAGTGCATATTCGTTTATCTGTTATGGCCTGGTCAGGATTCCCAAAGTTCTGGTCATGTAATAGTTCCTCAGCTATATCATTATTGGCTGTTTTTTCACTTCATCGAGCTGGTTGTAAAGCTTGAGAAGATTACCATGGCTTGCTGAAATTTTCTGCCAGTTATCTGCAAATGTGAGTCCGGGAAATGTGATTTCGGCTGCAATTACTTTTTCAGCTTCACGGATCATCTCCTCTTTATAATAGAGTCTGAGCCCTTTGGAGTAGCTTGATATTTCCCCCTTTTGTAAAATGAAACCGAGGAGAGTGGCCAGAAGCCTGAAAAGGGTTTGACGGGGTTGTTTAAGGCCGCCATGGTCACAGCACCAGTTGCACCACTCATAAGCATCTTCATATCTCTGCAGGGCAAGATAGAGTAATGCTCTGAGTTCGCCGACAGAAAGCGAATACCATGCTGAATCCGGATCGAAAAGAACGCCGATAATATCCGAGATACGAGACTGGTCACCAAGATTCATTGACTCCACGGTTTCTAAAACACCGCTGAGCTCATCAGAGTCCAGGAGTGGAAGGTGCAGCAGTTGTCTGCGGATTGTTGAGCCGCTGTTCTTGTTATTCCAGATCAGGTCATCAACAGGATAAATTTCAGACATTCCGGGTACAATAATCCTGCAGACTGCCATACCGCAATGGGTGTAATCGGCAGTGTATATCCGGTAGCCGCAATTTTCGATGAGCGTTCGCAAAAGCAAATATTCTTTTTGAGTCGTACCTGAGAAATCCCATGGAGTAAAAGGGTAGTCGGGTTCGGTCTTGAACATATCCCAGGAGAGGAATCCATCTGAATTGATAAAGTGGCTTTCCAGATTAAAGCTGTCTGCTGCAACTGGCAGTTCATGAACCGGAGGGCTAAAAGAACCGAGCTGGTCGAGTTGTCGGCCCTGCAGCAATTCAGTCAGGGTTCGTTCGATTGCAGTTTCAAAACGGTAGCTTGCCCCAAAGGCAGCGTATGCGCCGCCGCTTGCCGGGTGAGCTAAAAGTACACAGATAACAGGAAATTTACCACCCAGAGAGCAGTCCTTGACCATGACCATCATATTATGCTTTGAAAGTTCGCTGAGGATGGAATTGATTTTCGGGTATCTTTTGAATACAGCCGGGGGGATATCCGGTAAGGCTATACCTTTGGCAATGACATGGTTTTTAACATATCTTTCAATTATTTCGGAAAGCGCCTGGGAGTAGCATTCACTCCTGCTGTTTCCCGCAGCCATACCATTACTTACATAGAGATTATTGAGGATACTGACGGGGAAATAGATAATTTTCCCTGAACTGATATCTGTGAAAGGCAGACTGCAGATTCCCCTGTCTGACGGATTGCTGTTAAGGTCAAATAAGTGACTGCATCGCAATTCATTGTCAGGATCATAGAATTGGAGCAGGTCACTGTTTAAGAGTTTCAACCCCTCTGGGGAATTGAGGGGAATACGATCTTCGGTTTCTACAGGAAACCATTTTTCGCCGGGATAGAATAGAAAAGAGGTTTTTCTGTTCTCATTTCCTAAATAATAATCGGAAAAGAAAAAATTGGTGGAGAGTCGCTCCAGATATTCACCTAAAGCACTTGCAAGAGATGCCTGTTTTGATGTTCCTTTGCCATTCGTATAAAGGTGTTCACATTCTTTAGACCGAAGATGAACAGACCAGCAATTTGGCGCAGGATTTAACCAGGATGCAGGCTCAGCGGCAAAACCGATCCTGTCAAGCAGGTCCGTTGCCCTGGCAATTGTCTCTACAAGGGGTGCATCTTTGCCGGCAGGAAGAGTTTGAGGGGCCATAGTTTTTTACGGCGGTATCCTATATGGTGCCAGCCGCTCTTAGAGAATCAGCCAGAATCTCCACAACATATCGTGCTTTTTCGGGTGATTCATGCTGCAAAAGGTTGTCCTGGATATGCATAACACAGGTGGGGCAGGCCGTGGCAACAAAGTCAACACCGGCATCCTGGATATTTTTTACTTTATGGTTATTGATTTTTATTGCAGTGTCGTAATGAGTAATACAATAACTTCCTGCGCTTCCGCAACAGACATCAGCATCTTTCATTTCTTTAAAATCGATTCCCGGTATCTTTTTCAGCAAATTGCGGGGCTGCTGAATTATTCCCTGGCCGCGACCCAGATGGCAGGGATCATGGTAGGAAACTTTGTACGGCAGATTACCCAGCTCTTCATTTTTTATATCTATATTTTTCTCTATGAATTCATTAATATCAAACACCTTCCCGGTAAAATCATCAAGCTCACTGCTGTCCTCAATAAAGAGTTTGATCTCCTTTTTTAATGCCATGCCGCATGATGAGCAGGCGACCACAATAGCATCGAGATTGTATTGTCGGAAAAGATTAAAATTGTGCTCCATAAGCTTTTTGGCACCTTCATAATCACCATTGGCCAGTACCGGAGTGCCGTTACACTTCTGTTTTTTTGGAATGACAACCTCATATCCATAGCCTGCAAGAATGTCCACCACCGATTTAACAACATTGGGGTAGATGAGATTTCCTGCACATCCGGTAAAGTAACCGATTCGTTTTTTCAAAGGATTTTTTTTGGGTGGGATCACTTCAGGATAGAGGCTCTGACCACTGCGCAGGGCCATTGTCGGGAAAAAACGCCGTTTTGAAAAGCCGAAAAGGGGAAAGAGATGTCGAACGGGATTCCTGGGTCCAATGCCGAAAAGGGCTCTCTGGGTGATACCAACTATCTTTGCAGCAAGGGTAATGGGCCATTTCCTCCAGATTAGCTGACGGAAGATAAGTGCCTTGAAAAAACCGAGACCTTCCTGGGTGGTGATATACCAGCGAAGCCTGAGAACCACATGTTCAGGGCTGACACCAGCCGGACAGTTTGCTGAACATGTTTTACAGTTCAAACATTCATTAACGGCATCTTTAACCCGTTGGGTAATTTGCAGGTCCCCTGATACAATCTTTTCTGCGAGTTTATTTTTCCCCCGGGCAACATAGATTTCATTACCCAGCTCTTTGAAGACGGGGCACACACTTCGGCATTTCCCGCACTGCATGCATTTCTGGAACTCCCTGGCAGCTTCCAGTAAGTGTGTCTCTGCCTGTTGTTGTGTTTGACTTTGAGTATTCATACGGGGTGTTGAGAGAGTTTTAAATGTAGTTTAAGCCATATCAAACATTTTTCCGGGATTGAGAAGGTTTTCCGGGTCAAGTGTCTTTTTAATGTTTTGCAGCAGCCTGATACCTTCAGCACCAATCTGGTTTTCAAGAAAAGGTTTTTTTTCAACACCGATACCGTGCTCACCGGAAATTGTTCCTTCAAGATCTATTGCAAGTTGGAAAAGCTCTGAAACAGCTTTTTCGGTACGGGCCATTTCATCTTTATCCTTCATGTCAATCAGGAAGGTGGGATGTAGATTGCCGTCTCCGGCATGGCCGAAAATGCCGACCTGAAGGTCGTATTTTGTTGCAATATTGACAATGCCACTTACCATCTCAGGTAATTTAGACCGCATAACAGTGGCATCTTCCAGGATGAGGTTTGGTTTTACGTTGGCAAGAGCATTAAGGGCAATTCGGCGACCGGCAAAGAGCAAATCCCGCTCAACCATATCCCTTGCCCGGGAAAACCTCAGGACATTATTTTTACTGACAGCCTCTTCAACTTTTGCCATTTCATTGACAGCAGAGTTTTTTTCTCCATCAGTTTCAATCAGCAATACGGCTTCCGCATCACGGGGGAGACCACAGTCTTTGAAGTTCTGGATAGCATTGATGGTAATGTTGTCCATAAATTCCATGGTGGATGGGGTAACACCGGCAGCAATGATATCGGAAACTGATTGTGCTGCATCCTTCAGGCTGTCAAAAATCGCCAAAGCAGATTCGTGATGCTGGGGGATCGGCAGTAGTGCAAGTGTTACCTCTGTCATGATACCAAGCAGCCCTTCACTGCCGACGAAAATCCCCTCCATATTAAAACCGGCGACATGTTTGACACATTTGTTGCCCAGGGTGACGATATCCCCCCGGGGCAGAACCACCTTCATCATTTTTACGTAATCTTTGGTGACCCCGTACTTCAAGCCACGCAGTCCCCCTGCATTCTCAGCAACATTGCCGCCTATGGTGGAGAAAGTGACGCTGCCTGGATCAGGAGGGTAGAAGAGGTTTGCCTCGACGGCAATAGAATCGATATCTGAGGTGGTCAGGCCGGCTTCGACGGTTATAAGACGGTTTGCCGGATCAAAATCTATAACATTCTGCATCTTGTCCATCGACAGCACAATACCTTTTTTCAGCGGAACGGATCCACCGGAAAGCCCACTGCCCTGGCCACGGGGAGTAACAGGAATATGCTCCCGATAAGCAAGCTTCATCAACTCACTGATCTGTTCAGTGGTTGTTGCAAAGACAACAGCTTCAGGTTCGGTTTCTGCATGGGACGCATCATAGCTGTATGCTATCATGTCTTCCGGTTCTGTCAGTACCTGTTCTTTACCGAAAATTGTGATTAATTCATCAATATGGCTTTTTTTCATGTTTCCACTCCATGGCAAATTAAGCAGCGTTGTCTGAATATCTAAAAAACATCTCCTGGCAACACATCCTCCGAATTCCTTTTCGTCCGGATAGTACACCACTTTCATAAAAAATAGTGCAATTTAATTAATGGTAGCACCAATTTTAAAAGATACCAATTGTTCTGTCAAGTGGTTTGTGATTTGCTGTATATAAAAGGTGAACAACGTATACATCCTCCAGGAGTCAGAACCTTCTAACAGATAAAAGGCATTTTGGTACTACCAATTTATGGCAGGCTTGAAAAGCAATGATAAACATATGGTTTTGAATAGAAATATCTAGTATATTGTCCTCCCGTCAATGGTGGTTTTTTACGACGCCATCAGTTTTTGAAAAGTAAGGTTGGGATTATTCGGCGTTAACTTCTGAGGTTCTGTTGTAATGGGAAAGTGTAAAAATCATCCACAGGTGGAAAGTGTTTATCATTGTTCGAAACATCAGCATTATCTTTGTACAGAGTGCCTGAAATGTTCTGATCCTGAAATATATTGTAAATTCCGTTCTTCCTGTGTCATTAACTTCCTGGAAAAAGAGGAGAAAATTAAGGTGAAGGTCTGAATATCTCCTGAAAAAAGATGAGGTGGTTGCACCAAAAATAGAGTGCTCTGAAGTCGTCGGCTGTGGTATCAAAATCAGTGATACCTTTCCAAAGAAAAAGGAATGTTTGTTCGGTGACTAAGTCATGTACTTATAGAGTGCATTTGTCAATTACAAGTTGTAAGCAAAATTATTTGTGATATATTTAGCTGTTGTTTATGTGTTGTTCGTACTGTTTTGAAGAGTATCTTTTTATCTTACCGTATTGATAAGACAAGGTTATATCTGTAATTCGGCATGATAACTAGGTGTTCTGTAAGGTTATGTTGTTGGTTTAATTAAAGAAAAATATTAAATCCTTCAGGTAGAAAGGAACGTTGTATGGCCGATTGCAGCATTAAATTTCTCCCCCATGAAAGAACTATCAGTGTACCTGCGGGCGAGAGTCTTCTCCGGGCGGCACTTGAAGCCGGTGTTCATATAAATGCCTCCTGTGGTGGAGAAGGGGTTTGCGGCAAATGTAGAGTGTTGGTGGAGGAGGGAGAGGTTTCTGAAGGATTGTCTGAGAGGTTGAGCCGGGAAGATATCGAAAAAGGATATCGGTTGGCCTGTCTGACGAAAATATCTGAAGATGTGACAATTCGAATTCCTGTTGAATCCGGGGTTGACAAGAGTGTCATGCATTTGCAGGTCACTCCCCGGAGAACTGCAATTATTCAACATCCTGATTTTGAGAGCCTGAAGGAAGAAGGTCTTTTTATCTCTCCCGTTGAAAAAATTTATCTTGAGCTGCCCCCACCTGGCCCGCAGAATAATATGCCTGATGTGACCAGGCTCGTTGAATATCTCAAACTTGAAGCCAACGAACATAAACTTGAGCTTACCCTGCCGGTTATCCGGAAGTTGTCTAAAATTCTGCGGGATTACGATTTCAAGCTCACTCTCACTCTGGTTCGTCCGGTAAGAGATGGCGGCAAAACCCTTATCCTCGATATACAGGGTGGGGATGTCACCGGCGAAAATTATGCTGTTGCCCTTGATATCGGTACAACTACAATCTATGGCCAGCTCATTGATCTCAGTACCGGGGAATGCCTTGGTGAGGCTGGGGATTTCAATGGACAGATCAGCTACGGAGAAGATGTTATTACCCGCCTTATCTATGCTGAAAAGCAGGGCGGTCTTGATAAGCTTCAGGAAGTTGTGGTTGCCACTATTAATGGTGTGCTTGAGAGAATTGTAAAACAATCAAAGGTGGACAGAGAAAACATTGCAACTATAACGTTGTCTGGCAACACCACAATGACCCAACTGCTTCTCTCCATTGACCCCAGTAATATCCGTCGTGCTCCCTACGTCCCGACAGCAACACTCTACCCACCTTTCAGGGCATCACTTATTGGTATAGCAATCAATGACCACGCACTTGCACTTGTCTATCCACAGGTGTCCAGCTTCGTCGGGGGAGATATTGTTGCCGGTGTGATGGGGTCAGGAATGTATATGAATGAAGAGCTGACTCTTTTTCTTGATATCGGTACCAATGCCGAGTTGGTGGTTGGTAATAAAGACTGGCTCGCCTGTACCGCCTGCTCAGCCGGTCCGGCATTTGAGGGTGGTGGAATAGAGTTTGGTATGCGTGCGGCCAAGGGTGCTATAGAGGATTTTTCCATTGACCCCGTGTCGTTTGAGCCGATGATTTTTACCATTGGAGATGTCAGACCAAAGGGTATTTGTGGATCGGGTTTGATTACGATGACTGCGGTCATGTTTGAAATGGGTGTAATCAATAATAATGGCAAGTTTAATCGGGAACTTGATACCTCAAGGATACGAAAGAGAAATGATGTCTGGGAATATGTGCTGGCATGGAAGGATGATACTCAAATTGATCGCGATATCGCTTTGACTGAGCCGGATATTGACAATTTAATCCGTGCCAAAGGGGCTATTTACAGCGGCTGTATGACACTTCTTGAAGAAGTTGGTCTTTCCCTTGATATGGTGGAGCATATCATTCTTGCCGGTGGATTCGGCAGCTATATTGATCTTGAAAAGGCGATGACAATAGGGCTTTTGCCGGAAATTGACCCTGATCGCGTTACATTCATAGGCAATGGATCCCTTATGGGAGCTCGAATGAGTTCTTTAACAAACAGGATTCGCAAAGATGTTGTTGAAGTAACAAAGAGGATGACCAACTTTGAGCTTTCCGAGACGCCCTCATATATGGACAATTATGTTGCTGCAATGTTTTTACCCCATACGGAAATTGAAAATTTTCCAAAACTAAAAGAACGTATGGAGGCAAGAAAGAAACAGCTGGAATTGATTGGTGCATAGATTAGAACAGTGTGTTCAGAGAGAAGATAAAAAAACGGAATTTTTGTAGTTTTGCAGTCTCTTAATATAAGCTAATGTCGAAAAGGGGAGGTTGTTGACTGATAGCAACCTCCAGTAGAAAAATTATTCACCAGTAAGGAGGCAAAAGTGGGATTTGAAATCAAGAAGGAATCCTATACCGGCGGCATCAAGGAAATTTCCATAGGCAAAGGGGACTCTGCCATTACCGTGGGAGGTGAGACATGTTATCCTTTTTATACCTTTGAAGGAGACATGCCTAATAAACCGATTATTGCCATGGAAATCTGGGATATGGAGCCGGAAGAGTGGCCGGAGGCGGTACTGGCCCATTTCAAAGATGTTGTTTCAGACCCTGCAGCCTGGGCCAAAAAGTGTGTGGATGATTTTGGTGCAGATGCCATTGTAATCCAACTCAAAAGTATCGATCCAAACGATAAGGATGCAAGTCCTGAATCGGCGGCTGAGACCGTTAGTAATGTTCTGGCGGCAGTCAGTGTTCCTGTAATTGTCTGGGGTTGTGCCAATCCCGATAAGGATGAGGAAGTGCTCAAGGTAATCGCAGAAAAGTGCCAGGGCAGTAACTTGGTACTTGGACCTGTCGAAGAGAAGAATTATAAGGGAATTGGTGCTGCAGCCATGGGCTATGGGCATACTCTTATCTCTTCATCACCTATTGATGTCAACCTGGCAAAGCAGGTTAATATTCTTCTTGAAAATCTTGGCATGCCTATGGATAGAATCCTGGTGGATCCAACCACCGGTGGTCTCGGGTATGGTCTGGAATATTCCTACTCTGTTATGGAAAGACTGAGTATGGCTTCCATGATGCAGGGTGATGATAAACTGCAGTTCCCGATGATAAATAACCTTGGTAATGAAGTCTGGAAGTGTAAAGAAGCCAAGCAAACTGTTGAAGAGGCACCACTCCTTGGTGATCCTGAAAAACGTGGCATCATGATGGAAGCGGTTGGTGCTGTTTCCTACCTGATGAGCGGCTCTGACATTCTCATTATGCGTCATCCTGAAGCTATTCGTCTCACCAAAGAATTTATTAATGCTATTACTGATGGGGGTTCTGTAATGGAATCTCAGGCAATTAACAAGATTCTTGGAGATGTTGATGTTGATTTTGCGGCACTCGCACCTGAGCTGGACCTGACCATAAAAGAAGAAGAGAAAAAAGCTGCTCATGCCAAAAAAGCAGCTCCCGCTAAAAAGGCTGCTCCTGCCAAAAAAGCGGCTCCAAAAGCTGAAGCAGCACCTGCCAAGGAAGAGGCTAAAGTTGAGGCCAAGCCTGAGCCGGTAGCGGATCCTGCAGCGCAAGCCAAAGCAGATGCGGAAGCTAAGGCAGCAGCGGAAGCTAAAGCAGCAGCAGATGCAAAAGCAAAAACTGAGGCGGAGGCTAAGGCTAAGGCAGATGGGGAAGCTAAAGAGAAGGCTGATGCTGAAGCCAAAGTGAAAGCCGAAGCGGATGCTTTGAAAGCAGATGCGGCGAAGCGTGAAGAAGAAGCGGCGGCTCTTAAGGAAGCGCGGGCTAAGGCACATGTGGCTCCAGTCAGAGAAGAAACTGGAGATGAAATAGAAGTTCCGGTTACAGCATCGGCAGTACAGCTGGACCAGCAGGAAAAAATCCTGCAGATGTTAAATTATATGCATAAGAGAATTTAATAAGGATATCAATTAATAGACCAAGATTGGTTTGTTCTGGATAATTAATTGATACTCCATAAATATTTACTGAGGAGGAACCTCAAATGGCAGATGCAACAAAAGAAAAACCAGTAAAAGCTCGTAAAATTGCTGACCCGATGGAAGCTACCATTGAACCGGCAACCAGGCAGATGATGGCCAGAGCAGCAGAACTTGATATCGAGACTGTTTTCGATCGTGCAGTAACCATGAAGCCCTGTGCTATTGGCCTGCAGGGGATCTGCTGTAAGATCTGTGCCATGGGACCATGTCGTCTTCCTTTGCCTAAAGGCGGCATTGAAGGAGAAGATATGAGAAAAGGTCTTTGTGGAGCCACTGCAAATACCATCTGTGCCCGTAACTGGGTAAGGATGATAGCAGGTGGTGCTGCTGCTCACTCCGATCACGGTCGTGGCGTTGCTGAAACTTTTTTGGCCGCTGCCAGGAAAGAAACAAAGGATTATAAAGTTAAGGATCCGGCCAGGCTCATCCAGATCGCACCATATTTTGATGTTGCCATAACTGTTGAAGAAGATGGTGTTACCAAAGACAGAGAAATTGATGAAATCGCTCTGGAGGTTGCGGAAAAAGCAGTTCGCGAGTGGGGTAAGCCTGAATTAACAGTGAACTATATTAAAAGAGCACCGAAACCTCTGCAGGAAAAATGGGAAAAGCAGGGTGTAATACCGAGAAATGTTGATAGAGAGATTGTGGAATGTATGCACAGGACCCTTATGGGCGTTGATCAGGATTACAAGAACCTTATGAAGCAGGGTACCCGTACGGCACTGGCCGATGGCTGGTGTGGATCAATGATAGGTACAGATCTTCAGGATGTTATGTTTGGAAGTCCTTCTCCTCTGCAGGCCGAGTCTAATCTTGGCGTTATGAAAGAAGATCATGTCAATATTATAGTTCATGGACATGAGCCGCTTCTCTCAGAGATGATTATTGCCTCCGCTCAGTCCCAGGAAATGATCGATTATGCTAAAGAAAAAGGAGCAAAAGGTATCCAGTTAGCCGGTATCTGCTGTACTGCAAATGAGATGTTGCAGCGTCATGGCGTACCACCGGCAGGAAACTTTCTACAGCAGGAATTTGCCATTATTACCGGTGCCTGTGAGGCCATGGTTGTTGATGTTCAGTGTATTATGCAGAACCTTGCAAATGTAGCAAAATGTTTTCATACAAAACTGATCACCACCCATCCTATCGCAAAGATGGAACAGGACAATGTTATTCATATTGAGTTTGATGAACACTATGCCAGCGAAGATGCGAAGCGTATCGTTAAAATGGCGATTGACAACTTTGAAAATCGTGGTGCCGAAGTAATGATCCCGAGGCATAAGGGTACTCAGGTTGCAGGTTTTGGTGTCGAGTCTATTAAGTATCATCTTGGTGGTTCGTTCCGTGGCAACTGGTACACCCTGAATGACAACATTATTAATGGTCGTATTCGCGGGGTTGCCGGGGTTGTTGGTTGTAACAACGCCCGTACAAAGCATAATGAAGAGCATATCACCCTTATAAAAGAGTTGTTGAAAAACGACGTACTTGTTGTGGTAACCGGCTGCAGCGCTATCGCTGCCGGTATCCATGGATTGCTTACTCCCGAGTCTGCTGCAGTTTATTGTGGTCCGGGTCTTGCCGAGGTTTGTGAGACCGTTGGTATCCCACCTGTTCTTCATGTCGGCTCCTGTGTTGATAACAGCCGAATTCTTTTAGCTCTGACCGAGATGGTTAAAGCTGGAGGTCTTGGTGACGATATCTCTGATCTGCCAGGCGCCGGTAGTGCACCTGAGTGGATGAGTGAAAAGGCAATCGCCATTGGCCAGTATTTTGTCGCCTCCGGTGTCTATACAGTATTCGGCTACCATCTGCCTATTGAGGGTGCCCCTGTATTCAAGGATCATCTCTATAAAGATATGGAAGAAATGTATGGCGGAATGTGGGATTGTGAACCGGATCCGATCAAACATGCCCATCTGATGATTGCCCATATCGATAAGAAACGAAAAGCACTGGGTATAGATAAGGCCCGTGACAGAGTTCTTATGGATATGGCTGACAGACAAGCCCTGGAAATGGAATAAATTATATAACCTAACGGTTGCCTTGGAGGATCAGGAGTTGACAAGACTCCAGGAATACAGTTTTTCAAGGCAGCCTAAAGAATATACGTTATTATAAATCCTTAGAATAGGAGTAAAGCATGTCGAAATTAGTAGCATTTGCGGCCATACAGGGCGGGTATAAGGTTGTATCCCAGGTAGAAGGTGAGCTTGAAAGAGCACTTCAATCCCAGGATGCCAGCACAAAAATTGGATTTCCAAATACTACATACTATCTTCCGGTTATCTATTCTCTGACCGGCATGAAGTGCGAGACCCTTGAAGATCTGAAGAAGCCTCTTGAGTTTGCCCGTGGGCTCTTGCCACCCCATGTCAAAGGTGCAAATCATCTGCCTTTTCTCGGACCACTTCTTGATGCGGGTATGGCAGGTATTTTTGCTTATGAAGTTAAGGAGGCCCTGCGCATTCTGGCGGAGCCTGATTTCTATATTCCAACTGAAGATCCTGATATTGAAGCAGGAAAAATATGGGTCGGACCCGCTGATGATACCATCCTGAGAAAGCGTGGTGTCGAGTTTGTTGATGGTTCAGCGCCCGGTTTTGCAGCAATTGTCGGAGCTGCACCAAATCCTGAAATCGCCAAGATGATCGTGGAAGATTATCAAAAGAAGAGTCTCTATATCTTCTGTGCAGCCAACCATAATGGCAAGACCCTTATTGAGCAGTGTCTTGAGGCTGGGATGCAGGTTGGCTGGAATACCAGGATCGTCCCCTTTGGTCCTGACATTTCATCTGCAGTTTTTGCCCTCGGCTTTGCAAACAGGGCAGCTATGGCTTTTGGTGGTGTTCAGCCAGGGGATTATCGCAAGATGTTGATGTATAACAAGAATCGAATTTTTGCTTTCGTCAATGCCCTTGGTGATGTCGGAACAGAATGGGCAGTTGCTGCTGCCGGTTGTGTCAACTGGGGCTTTCCAACCCTCGCTGACACTGATATTCCTGAGATTCTTCCTACAGGTATCTGTACTTATGAGCATGTTGTTGCCAATGTGCCCCATGATGAGATCTGTCAGAAGTCCGTTGAGGTTCGTGGTCTGAAGATCAATATTACAGAAATTGATATCCCTAACGCTTTTGGTCCTGCATTTGAGGGTGAGCGTGTTCGTGGTGCAGATCTTTTTGGCCAGATGGGTGGTGGTAAAACCCAGTGTACTGAGCTTGTAAAGATGGCGGAAATGAACGATATTGAAGATGGCAAGGTTACTGTTGTCGGTCCTGATATTGGAGATATGAAAGAAGGTGACGTTCTGCCTCTCGGTATTTCAGTCAAAATTGCTGGTCGTGAGTTTCAGATCGATTTTGAGCCTATTATGGAACGTCAGATTCATCATCTGATCAACTATATTCAGGGTGTCATGCATATCGGCCAGCGGGATATCGCCTGGATACGTATCGCCAAAGCAGCGGTTGATAAAGGATTTACCCTGAAAGATATCGGTGTTGTTCTGCATGCGAAATTCCATCAGGATTTCCAGAAAATTGTGGATAAGGTTGAGGTTGTACTCTATACCAAGAAGGAAGATGTGGATAAACTGACGGCACAGGCTCGAGCAGAGTATGTTACTCGTGATTCCCGTGTTGATAATATGACAGATGAAGATGTTGAAACTTTTTATTCATGCAGTCTCTGCCAGTCTTTTGCTCCCAGTCATGTCTGTACTGTAAGTCCTGAGAGAACCGGACTTTGCGGCGCTTATAACTGGATGGATTGCAAAGCTGCCTTTGAGATAAATCCTGTCGGCCCGAATCAGCCTATTGAGAAGGGTGAAGTTCTTGATCCAAAGCTTGGCAGGTTTAAAGGTGTAGACGAGTTTATTAAAATCGCTTCCAAGGGAGCCGTAGATTATTATAACTTCTATTCCATGGTTGAAGCTCCAATGACCACCTGTGGTTGTTGTGAGTGTATCGCTGCCATGCTGCCCAGTTGTAACGGTGTTATGACTGTTGGTCGTGACTATGCCGGTGAGACGCCATCCGGCATGAAGTTTACCACCCTTGCAGGTGTGATGGGTGGCGGGCTGGCTTCACCTGGTTTTGTCGGTCACTCCAAGTTTAATATCACTCAGAAGAAATTTATTCTTGGTGATGGTGGTTTGTTGCGTATGGTCTGGATGCCGAAGGTCGTTAAAGATGAGATTCGAGACAGGCTGAATGCAAGGGGTGCTGAAATGGGTGTTGATAATTTCGCTGATCTGATTGCCGATGAAACTGTCGGAGTCACTGAAGAGGAAATTCTGCCCTGGCTCGAAGAGAAGGGGCATCCTGCACTGAACATGGATCCGCTTATCGGTTAAAAAGCGCTGGAAAGTGCATGGTCGTGATTTCGTCACTGATCATGCACTCAGTCTTTGAAATAGAAACAAGGAGACAACAGAAATGGCGTTAACAGGAATACAAATATTCAAACTCCTGCCTAAGACCAACTGCAAGGAGTGCGGGGTTCCAACCTGCCTGGCTTTTGCAATGAATCTTGCATCGGGAAAGGCAGAACTGGACGCATGTCCTTATGTATCAGATGAAGCAAGGGAACAGCTTGCTGAGGCTTCTGCACCTCCAATTCGTCCGGTAGCTGTAGGTAAGGGAGTGCGTGAGGCAAAGACCGGTGGGGAAACCGTTCTTTACAGGCATGAAAAGACATTTTTCAATCCTACTCTTTTTGCAGGTATTATTACCTCAGATACACCGGCTGATGAGGTCGAATCTAAACTGAAAGCCTGGAACAGTTTGCAGTATGAACGTGTAGGCTTGAATTTACGTCCAGAGCTTGCGGCCCTGAAAGATGTGACTGGTGACAGCGTTGCTTTTGCTGCTCTTGCAAAACTTATCGCTGAAACTTCTGAGTTTAATCTTGTTCTTATGAGTGATAAGGAAGATGTTATCAGCGCGGCCGTTGCTACCGCTGGGTTTAAACGTCCTCTGATTTATGCGGCAACCGAAGCAAACGCGGATGCTTTTGGTCAGATTGCTCTTGATAATGATCTGCCTCTTGCTGTAAAGGCCGATTCTATTGACGGGCTAATTGCTCTTACTGACAAGCTTACCGGTATGGGCTTGAAGGACCTGGTACTTGACTCCGGATCAAGAGATCTAAAGCAGTGCCTGGAGGATCAGGTTGCTCTGCGCCGTGCCCCATTGAAAGACGGTAATAAGTCTCTTGGCTTTCCAACAATTACCTTTCCGTGCGAGATGGCATCCAATATTGATATGGAGGCCCTTGTCGCCGGAATGTTTGTTGCCAAGTATGGCGGTATCGTCGTTCTTTCTGACCTGACGACTGAGGTCATTTTTCCTCTGCTGCTTGAGCGGTTGAATATTTTTACCGATCCACAGAGACCTATGACTGTAACTGAAGGAATTTTCGAGATCGGTACTCCCGATGAAAATTCACCTGTTATGGTAACAACCAACTTTGCCCTCACTTATTTTATCGTTTCAGGTGAAATTGAGGCAAGTAAGGTGTCATCATGGCTGTTGATTAAGGATTCTGAAGGACTTTCAGTTCTTACAGCCTGGGCTGCCGGAAAGTTTGGCGGCGATGATGTTGGTCTGTTTGTGAAGAAATGCGGTATCATGGATAAGGTAAAGCATACCGAATTGATAATACCCGGATATGCCGCAGCTATCGCTGGTGATGTTGAAGAAGAGCTGCCTGGCTGGACCATAACTGTTGGCCCGAGAGAGTCCGCGCATCTTGCCGGATTCTTGAAGTTAAGGTAATCCTTAGACTCTTTGTCAACTTATCCAGCTGCTCCTTGTTTAAAGGCTGGAGAGAAAGGATATAGTAGCGTAATCATGGGTGATTGTACCCGTGGTTACGCTGAATTTATGGTACTGTGATACTAATGAACCCCATTGAGTTAAAGGAGAAAAACTATGATTCTTTTTGGTGAAAGCCTTAATGTCATTTCCACGGTAATTGGTAAGGCATACAAGGAACGCGATGCTAAACCAATTCAAACGGAATGTCTTGAGCAGCAGAAACTGGGTATGGATTATATTGATATTAATCTTGGCCCGGCAAAAAAAGACGGGCATGAGTTGATGCCATGGGTGTGTGAGGTTGTCCAGGAAGTCGTCCCTGATATTCCGCTGCTTCTCGATACTTCCAATATTAAGGCGATTGAAGAGGGACTCAAAGTACTGAAGCCCGCAAGCAAGCCGCATATTGTCAATTCTATTATGGCAAGGCCGGAACGCTATGAGGCCATGCTGCCGATTGCCGCCCAGTATGATGCAGATATTGTCGCTCTTATGTGGGGACCGGATGGTTTGCCCCGGGATGAGAACGAGCGTGCTGCACTCTGTGTTGAGCTGCTTTATGCTGCCAATGAAGCTGGAATCCCCAATGAGAAGATCTGGGTTGATGGTATTGTCACACCTGTCAACATTCAGCAGGCCCAGTTAGTCTCTCTGCTTAATTTCCAGATGATGCTTGAGGATATGGCCCCTGGTTCAATGAGCACATGCGGACTTTCTAATATTTCAAATGGTCCTCCTGTTGAACTTCGTCCCATACTCAATAACACCTATATGGTTATGCTTGAGCGTTATGGAATGAAGGCAGTAATTTCTGATCCTCTTGATACCGAACTTACCGATGTTGCCAAGGGAAGACGACCGGACATCGTGGATGCCGTTCATCAGGCCATGGATGGAACTGCTGATCCTGCCTCCATGTCAAAGGAACTGGGGGATTATGTGAAAACCGTTAAAGTAATTATGGGTGAAACTCTGTTCTCTGATTCTTATCTTGAGATTTAAGAATATGAAATAGAAGTTGTGAGTGCTCTTTGGTAGTTTAAACCCCATTCCGTCTGGAATGGGGTTTTTTTTATTTGAAAGATGTTTATCTATGTAGTGAGTCACAGTTATTAAACCCGGTGAACGGGATAAGTACCTTGAAAGTATATGTGATCACTTAATTCCAAAATACACTCCTCAGTTTCTCGTTCATTGAGGTTAATTTTTAAGAAAGAGATTTATTATGGCTAAGGCTGGTAAAAATGAAGGAAAAGGCTGGGTCTATGTATTTGTCCGTGATCCCGGCTCTGATGAGAGTTTTCTTGGATTGTATAATGAAAGTGAGGATCTGAATCTTATCCCGACATTCAGAAGTAAGGAAGATGCGAATGACTGCTTTTTGTCACTTCCCCGGGAAAAAGGGAAAAAATATGAACTCCAGGCAATCCATATTGATGAGCTGAATGAGGATGCAACAAAAAATGGTTTTGTTGTTGCCATGGTAGATAATGAAGGAAAAATTATTAAGGAGTGAGAAATTGAGTTTGAAAATAGCAATTGGCGGCAAAGGTGGGGTAGGGAAAACTACCATAACTTCACTTTTAGCCAGGAGTCTTGCCGCTAACAAGGAAAACAAGGTCATTGCAATTGATGCTGATCCGGTAGCCAATCTTGCTGCCGGCCTTGGCATCCCTGAAGATCAGCCCATTACCCCCATATCTGAATTAAAAGATCTAATTGCTGAAAGAACAGGAGCACAGCCGGGCACAATGGGGGGTTTTTTTACCCTCAATCCCAAAGTTGACGATATTCCGGAAAGGTTTTCTCTGGAGAAGGATGGAGTCAAGCTCTTGGTTATGGGGACAGTACAGAGTGGCGGATCTGGTTGTATCTGTCCAGAAAGTACGATCCTGAAAGCTTTGATGAATCATCTTGTCCTCTACAGGGATGATATTGTTGTGATGGATATGGAGGCGGGAGTTGAACATCTCGGAAGAGCTACTTCATCATCTGTTGATGCACTTATTATTGTAGTTAATCCAGGATCCAGAAGCAGGGTTGCGGCGGACAGAATCAGAAAGCTGGGGAGGGACATAGGTATTAAAAATATTCTGGTTCTTGGCAATCGGGTGAAGGATGCTGAAGATGAAAAACTGATTAGGGAGTCCCTTCCCGATTTTGATATTCTCGGGTTCCTACCAGAACATGAAGAAATTGTCAGTGCAGATAGAGGTGGTGTTCGACCTTTTGTGACAGTTGATGATATTCCAGCAGAAGTTTTTGAAATAGTGGATAAGCTTGAGAATATGAAGACTGAGAGTTGATCACGTATGATATGATACTATTTAACGGCAGATACAGTTGGGACGGCACTAAAAAGGATGGACGATTTCCAATTACCTGGTTCCCTGGTGCCTATGATTTGAAAATCTTCGACCGCACTAATGAAAAAAGTGGAATTAAGCATCTGAAACCATATATCTGTGTCTATTCAGAGACGGGAGAAGGGCAGTCTATTTCGGTTAATCCGGAAAAATTCGCCAAAGAGATATGTTATGAATTTTCCTTAGATATTGAAAAGGTTCTCTGGGTTGAAGATCTGCTTTCTGAAAAAGACAGATACAACGTTATTATGTTCAACAGATCTGGCAGGCTGAGTGATACTGTTTTCTATAAGACCGTTAAAAGGAAAGCTTTTGCAGCAGAAATAAAACAAATTGAACAAGGGATGGCGGAGGCGAAAGAGTCGTAACGTTGTAACCGGGTCAGAATGGCAATAGAAAAAGAGCAGATAAAAAAGAAGTTGCAGGAACTTGAAGAGGCAATCGCAGAAACCAGGAAAAGATTGCCCGCACATTCAGTGAAACCAGCTGTGATGATGGATCTTCTTGATCTCGAAGATGAGAGGGACGAGCTCATGGCAAAGCTATCGCAATAAGAGTACACCTATGGAAATATCCCCTGTTTTCGCACAAACATATCAGCATTATCTGGAGCAGATTAATCAGATTGATTTTCTTTCTAAGGCAGAAATGCTTGGGCTTGAAAGGGATGGAGATACTCTGAAAATTCCACTCTATGATAAAATATATACCTTTTCTACCGAAGGGTTGAGAGAAAAAAACGAGAAAGAGATAACACCTGCTGTCCAGGTAATGATTTGTAAGTATATTCTTACACGTTCAGCTGGTGCGCCGGTTATTGAAGACAAGTTGGTGACATATAGAGAGTTTAAAGATTCCGGCCCACTCACTTCATATTTCACAACAAATACCAATAAAATTCTTGAAACAACCTTTTCCGGCAATCTGCCGCTCCTGAAAGAAAAATCCTTTTTGATCGGCGGAGAGTTGCTGAGTTCTGATATGTATGATCTTTCCCTGCGGTACTACGCTTTCCCGAAGATTTCCGTGATTGTAAATTTTAACGACAGTGATGATCTTTTCCCTGCAAAATGTTCAATACTTTATAGATCGGTTGCGGCTCACTATCTTGATATGGAATCCCTTGCCATGACCGGGACACTCCTGGCGGGGAAATTAATTGCTCCCTGATCAACCTGAGAATTATGGCAAAATTCTCATCCCATTGATGGCTAAGTAAAAACTTCAGATGCGAGGCGCGGAAAAATTATATCATTACGGCGTACTATAGTACGTCGTAATGATATAATTTTTACAGCAACGAAGCAGGTGGAGAATTTTACGACGCCATCAACTTGACTTGTTCTAATTTAGACCTATGTTTTCACCACACTAACTGTTGCAGTAGTGTAGTTGCCATCATTTAATTTTAAAAGGAGAAAAAATCATGACTGATACACATTGCCCCGGATTTGAAAGCAATAAAACACTGAGCGCCTGTAATGTTAAATGCCCTGAATGCGGAAAAGAGTGGGAAATTTTTTCTGACGAAGTTGATAAAGTAGCTAAATGTCCAGCTTGCGGTGCTTCTGTTGATGCCAAAGCCAATTGCGTGAAATCATAAGTGATGGTCTCGTAAAAACCTTAATATTTCGCCATTTCGTCATTCCCGCGTAAGGCGGGAGATTCGAAGTCTACGCTATCTCCCGCCTTGCGCGGGAATGACGGAGCAGGGAGCTTTTTGTTTACCATCCGGAAACCTAACGTTCCCCTTTGATAATTCTCGTCTCTGTTATAACAAGATCCAGAATTTCATCATGGTCCTGAAGGGGAGCCTTTTCAACAATCTGCAGGTCAAAGGCAAGACCTACCCGCAAAGCCCCGGGAATAGCCGATACAAACCGATCATAGTATCCTCCTCCATACCCAAAACGTCCAGCTCGTTCATCAAAGACTGATCCTGGCAGTAGGATTACATCGATATCTGCCGGATCTACCTTTTGCCTGAGGCAGAGTTCTTCTTCCGGTTCAGGGATATTACAGTAGCCGGGTACTAGATCTGTTTTCGGATCGGTTATTTGTATGGCATCCAGTCTCTTTTCCTTGACCCTGGTTATCGGCACCGTTACGATCTTTCCCAAATTAAGGAATGTTTTTATCAGGTTCAGAGTTTCCACTTCACTTCGAAAACTGACATAAACAAAAATAGTATTACTGTTTATGATCTCTTTCAGGTTTAAAAGCCGGCTCTGAATTGTAGAACTCTTCTTTCTGAGCTCATCCGCAGTCAATCTGCTCCTGGCGGTGAGAATGTCTTTTCGTAATTGAGATGAATTTGTCATGGGTCTCCATTGCATTATTAGAACAGTTCTATCAGTAAAACTGCCATAGTAATCGGATTATGAAGAGAGAATTGGGTTATCTTGTAAGAAATTCACAAAAGATGCTATGAATAAAATAAAGTAACACTTTTTCACAACATTATGGTAGAAATTTGGCTTAGTAAAAGAACAGAATCAGCACTTTTTTGAAAGAATATGAAAAAATCTATACTAATCACCTCTGACGAAAATGTTCTCGTAGATTGTGTGAGCATCGTTATTGTGCCGGAGAATGCTCTTAACGAAGCAGGGTACATTAAAATGTTTACTATAAAAGATGCGGCAAATGCAAAACATGAATATCATGCCATGGCGCAGATGGCTTACTATCAGTTTCAGGATGAAGAATTGGAAATTCAGGAGGTCGAATCTACCATAACCATTACCTGTGGAGAGGAAAAAATTGAACCTGGTGTCAGCATGGTTATTTGTCGAGACCAGGAGGGTGAGTTTCATGTTTTGAGCCATGGGGTGCAGAACATGAAAAAAATTCTAGAAGCAGCTTACAGGTATTGTACCAGATGGGTTCGGCTGGATATTTGATTTGAGAGAGATGACGTGAAAGATGCTATGTTCAAGAATGAGGAGCAGGTTGTACCCCGCCAAAGGATATTAATTTTTCAACAAAATGGCAGTGGTGAGCAGAAGATGGCGGGATTGGAGAAGTACGGAGAGGATCAGTTTGAAGTTGAAGTGTTTTCCATTGATGAAGTTCTTCCCCCTGTCCTGGATGATACCAGCGATTACCTTCCTTCGGAAATATCCTGTGATCTGGTACTGGATTTTCTTAAGCACCAGGATCTTTCACAGGATCTCGTTTCACTCTGTGCAGAAAAGAAAGTGCCGATTATTTCATCGGGAAAGAAGATTATCAGTAAATGGGTGAGAACCCCACCGACCTGATGTGGTCTTCCAAGGCAGGTTGGTCTTGGTAAATATGGGGAGAAGTTTGGAGCACCGGAGTTTGAGGTAGAAATCGAGGATGGAAAAATTTCGCAGGTGAGAGTAATACGAGGTGCACCATGCGGAGCTACCTGGGAAGCAGCAAAGAGGTTAATTGGTCACTCGGCTGACGATGCTGCAAGAAAAATAGGCCTTGAAACCCAGTTTTACTGCTCTGCGGATCCGGCTGGCTGGGATCCTATCTATGGCAAGTCCCCAGTCCACTTTGCAGGAAAAATTCATGACAAAGAGCTGCAGAAAGCAATAGACAAAGTCCTTTCTTTGATTTGAGACTGTTTTATATTCTGTTCTCAGCTCAAATCGGCGGGCAGATACTACCAGTTCTTTTTCAAAATCTCGAAATATGTCCGGGGTTTGACGCAGGCCGGACATTTATCCGGCGGTTCCGTTCCCCTATGCAGGTAACCACACCCCAGACACTTCCAGGTTACCGGATCATTGCGGGAAAAAGCTTTGCTTGTGGCCAAGTTTTCGGCAAGCTCCCTGAACATCAGTTCATGATGTTTTTCTGCGACATTTATGGCGTTAAATGTATCAGCTGCTCTCTGGAAACCCTCTTCTTCGGCAACTTGAGCGAAGACACCATACATATTGTCATGTACGTAGAGCTCCAGCTCAGCAGAGGCAAGCAGGTTGGCATGACTATCCTTAATTACTCCTGAAGGAAAAACTCCGCAAATTTCAATTTCTCCACCATTAAAGAATTTAAAAAAGCGGAGCGCGTGCTCATATTCCTGCTCGGCAGTCTCATCGAAGATTTTTGCAATCTGCATATATTTTTCTTCGCGGGCCTGGGTTGCGAAGAAATTGTAGCGTGTTCGTGCCTGGGCTTCAGCTGAATAGGAGAGCAACAGATTGTGAGCAGTTTTGCTTTCTCGAAAACCGGCCATTTCTTGCCTCTGGTTATTTTTCTATGGTGATCGCCTGGGCACCACACTCATCAGCAGCCTGTTGTACTACTGCTTCAAGGTGCTCGGGAATGATGGCAAATTTGACTGTAGAAATAAGTTGATCTTCATCATATTCAAAAACCTCCTCACATAGTTTGTTACAATTCCTGTCACCCATACATTCTTTTGATATTATCGCTTTCACTTATATTTCCTCCATTGATTGAAAAAAAGTATATCCTGCTGTTATTTCAGTGATCTAAAAATATTTTAATCATTACTGTTCAGCTAAGTGTAAAAACTTCACAATACTTTGGACATTTACCCTTGGAGAGAGTCTCCAAACTCCGATTATTCGTGAGTGCACCCCTATTGCTCGGTTTACGAGATTTTTTCTACTCGAACGGCACACACCTTAGTTTCCGGAATTTTGGCAACAGGATCAAGGGCGGCATTAGTTAACACATTAACCGGACTCTCCGCAAAATGGAAAGTCATAGAGACAAGGCCCGGCGGACAAATTCCGGTAAACTTAGTTTTCACCGTGGTCTGGCCCCGACGGGAACTAATCTGAACCATCTCGTCTTCAACAATACCTAGTGCAGCCGCATCTTCAGGATTGATCTTCAGCAACTCTTCACTATGGAGTTGGTCAAGGCCATCCACTCTCCTGGTCATACTGCCGGTGTGGTAGTGAAACAGGCTCCTGTCGGTGGTCAGCATCAGCGGATACTCCTCATCGGGAAGTTCTGCAGAGTCCCTGAAGGATAAGGCGATAAGTTTAGCCTTGCCATTGGCAGTTGCAAAACGTTCTGTATGAAGAGTTGGTGTACCCGGATGATCTTTATCGGGACATGGCCACTGAAGGCCAACTTCCTCGATTCTTTCATAGGTAATGCCACCATAGCTGGGTGTAACCGATACGATTTCTTTCATAATTTCCTGGGGATCTGAGAAATCAAAACCACTTGCCCCCATTGTTTTAGCAATCTCACAGACAATTTTCCAGTCTGCTTTTGAATCGCCTGCCGGGGCAATGGCCTGTCGAACCCTTTGTACGCGACGCTCTGTATTGACAAAGGTTCCGTCCTTCTCTGCAAAAGTCGCCGCCGGCAATACCACATCCGCCATTTCTGCAGTTTCCGTCAGGAAGATATCCTGCACAACGAGGAAATTAAGTTTTTCCATGGCTGCAATGGCATGGTTGGCATCAACTTCACTGAGTACCGGGTTTTCTCCAACCAGGTAGAGGGATTTAATTTTATCATCGTAAATCCGGTCAAAGATTTCAGCGTGGGTCAACCCTACCTTCGGTGATAAGTTTACTCCCCAGGCTGCCTCGAACTTTTTCTGGCTTTCCGGGTTATCTACCTTCTGGTACCCGGTATAGAACTCAGGAAGCGCACCCATATCGCAGGACCCCTGGACGTTGTTCTGGCCCCTCAGCGGGTTGACACCGGTCGATTTTTTACCAATATTTCCGGTCACAAGAGCCAGGTTGCTGATAGCCCAGACATTATCTGTGCCATGACTATGCTGAGTAATCCCCATGCAGTAGAGAATGGATGCCGGGCCATTGGAAGCGTACATTCTGGCTGCTTTGGTTATCTGACCTTTTGGTACTCCTGTTATTTTTTCAACACTGTCCAGATCGAATTCTGCAAGTGATGCGATGAATTCATCATAATTATCACAATGTTTTTCAATAAAATCTGTGTCTGCAAGTCCTTCATCAACTATGGTACGGAGCATACCCATGAGAAGGGAGACATCGGTTCCAGGTCTCTGCTGGATATGCATGGTGGCATGACGGCAAAGATCGATTTTTTTCGGATTCACAACTATCAGATTGGTGCCGTTTCGTGCTGCCTTCTTTACTTCCAGGGCAATCACAGGATGGGCCTGGGTCGTGTTGGTGCCTATCGCCAGGATAGTTTTCGCACCGCCGATTTCGTTGATGGAGTTTGACATTGCGCCGCTTCCAAGAGCAGTGGCCAGACCGGCCACGGTTGGAGAGTGTCAGAGACGGGCGCAGTGATCAATGTTGTTCGTCCCCATCACCGCTCGTGTGAATTTTTGAATGAGATAATTGTCTTCATTGGTAATGCGGGCGGATGCAAGGGCGGCAAACTGTTCTCCTTTGTGTTGGGAGAATTTTGCCTCGATCCTGTTCATGGCCTCTTCCCAGGTGGCTTCCACAAGTTTCCCGTCTTTTCGTACCAGGGGTGTTTTTAATCGATCAGGATGGTTGATGAACTTGTAGCCGTATCGTCCCTTGACGCAGAGGCTTCCTCTGTTGACAGGGTTTTCCTTGTCGCCCCTGACGCCGACGATTTTATCCCCGCGGACACCAAGCAAGACGCCACAACCTACACCACAGTAGGTACAGACACTTTTGACTTCACGCATGGGCTGGAGTGTATCTTTTGGCGCAAGTGCTGCTACAGGACATCTGACAACACATTCTCCGCAGGATTCACACCTGGAGTCGGCGATCGGTTTGTTACCCAGGGTGGTGATAATACTGGCAACGCCGCGCAGTCCATAATCAATTGCATTGATATTCTGCAGTTCGTCACAGGTACGAACACAGATGCCGCACATAATACATTTACTTGGATCGATATCAAAGAATGGATTGGAAGTGTCCATCGGAATTGACCGGACAGAACGCCTGTAGCGTTTCAGACTGTCAGGAGTAATGCCTACATAATGAGCCACGCGCTGCAGCTCGCAGTTGGAGTCGCTCTCGCAGGTAAGGCAGGTCATAGGATGGTTGGCGATGAGTAGCTCTACAGTATTTTTCCTGATCTGCTGCACTTCCGGATCCTCGGTACTGATAACCATGCCTTCTTTAACCGGCAATTTACAGGAAATCGCAATTTTCCAATCGTCCATTTTAACAATGCAGACTCTGCAGAGACCAGCTGGAACTAAATCAGGATGGTTGCAGAGACTGGGGATATATAAGCCGTTATCAAGAGCAGCCTGCAGGACTGTCGTGCCCTCTTTTGCAGTAATCTGCAGTCCATCTATCGTTATGGTGACTTCATTCATTTAAGACACCTCCATCTTTTCTTTTGGTGTTACAATTATCTTAGGCGATACACACTCGACAGCGCTGAATTTGTTGGGACATTTATCCAGACAGATACCGCACTGTATACAGAGGGTCTGGTCGATGACATGAACCTCTTTTTTCTCTCCGGAAATAGCACTTACCGGACAGGCCCTGGCGCAAAGAGTACATCCCTTGCACTTGTCTTCATCAATTCTAAAAGAAATAAGATCCTTGCAGACCCCTGCCGGACAGCACTTATCATTGATATGGGCTTCATATTCCGACTTGAAATACCGCAGGGTGGTTAGTACCGGGTTGGCCGCTGTTTGACCAAGGCCGCAAACAGAGCCGCCGTGCACGGAGTGGCTTAATTCTACCAGCAGATCCATGTCTTCTTTTTTCCCTCTGCCTTTACATATGTCCTTGAGAATCTCCAGAAGCTGTTTGGTGCCAAGTCGGCAAGGAACACACTGTCCGCAGGATTCTTCTTCCGTAAATTGGAGAAAGTATTTGGCGACATCCACCATGCATGTCTTTTCATTCATTATTACCATGCCGCCGGAACCCATAATCGATCCGGCTTCATCAAGGGAATCATAGTCAATCGGGGTGTCGAGGAGAGACTCCGGCAGACAGCCACCGGATGGTCCTCCGGTCTGTACAGCTTTGAACTTCCCACCCTTTGGAATACCACCTCCAATATCGAATATTATCTCCCGGAGCTTAATTCCCATGGGGACTTCGATCAAGCCGCTGTTGGCTATATGTCCGGTGAGAGCAAATACTGCGGTACCTGAACTGCTTTCGGTACCGATAGCTTTGAACCAGTCAGCACCCTTTCTTATGATATCAGGTATATAAGCAAAAGTTTTTACGTTATTCAAAAGAGTAGGTTTATCATATAGGCCGACCTCTGTGGTTCTGGGTCGGGGGGCCACGCGAGGCATACCACGTTTTCCTTCAATGGAGAGGGTCAGCGCTGTTGATTCACCACAGACAAAAGCACCTGCCCCCTGGAACACCTCTATATCAAAATCAAATCCGGTGCCCATGATATTCTCACCCAGAACACCGTACTCTTTAGCCTGTTCGATGGCTTTCAGCAGCCTTACCACTGCCAGTGGGTACTCGGCTCTAACATATATTACGCCGTACCTTGCCCCTATACTGTAGGCGGCAATAGTCATACCCTCCAGGACGGCCTGGGGATTTCCTTCCAGGACCGAACGATCCATAAAAGCGCCCGGGTCTCCTTCGTCGCCGTTACATACCACATATTTGGGGGTTGCTTTTGCATCCAGCCCAGCCTTCCATTTCCGCCCGGCCGGGAAACCACCACCACCTCG
>DEIL01000167.1:0-6922 GCA_002352445.1 Desulfobulbaceae bacterium UBA2775 | reverse complement strand
TAGTTTCGGATATCTTCCGGCTCGATTGTACCACAACCAGCGAGAACTATTCTTGTCTGGCGGCTATAGAATGATACATCGTGCTCCGCTACGGCTTTATTACCATCTGGGTTTTTGAACAGCAGACGTTCGACCACTGTGTCTTCGTCCAGTGTAGCGGTTATAATATCCGGAACATCTGATGCTTTAACCTTGGTATAAAAGGTACCTTTGGGTTCGACACGCACCAGCGGACCCATCTGGCAAAAACCGTGGCAGCCACTCTTGGCGGCACCGGCGTCACTTTCCTGTCCTTCAAAGAGTAGCTCAACGTCTATATCTATCCCTTTTTCACTTATGAGCCGCTTAAGTTCTGCGTAAACTTCCATTGATCCACCGGCGATACAACCGGTGCCAGCACATACAAGAAAACGAACCTTTTGCCGGGCAAATGCAGCCTGACAAAGATCTCTCATTTCTACCATCTCGGATGGTGAGTTTATCTTTTGCATATTACATCAGCCTCCCTTACTCCTTGAGATTTTCAAGAATCTTGCTTATTTTGCTGGATTTGAACTGTCCATAGACCTCTTCATTTACAACTACGACCGGCGCCAATGCACAGGAGCCTACACAGGCCACAGTCTCAAGGCTATGTTCATAATCTTCAGAAGTAGTGCCACAGGTGATGCCGAGTTCTCGTTCAAAGGCATCGAGCACCCGCGCAGCCCCTTTAACGTGACAGGCTGTGCCGGTGCAGACCTTTGTCTGATTTTTTCCCCGTCGGGAAAAATAGAACTGGGCGTAGAATGTGGCGACACCGTAGACCTGACTTTCCGGCAGGCCGATGGTTTTGGCGATCTCCATCATGGCCTCGTCGGATAGATAGCCAAGCTCAGCCTGCACCTCTTGCAATATTGGAATAAGTGCATTGTGTTTACCCTTATAAGGTGCAAGTACTTTGCTCAAACGTTCTTCCATTATGCTCTCCTCCTTACAGCATGCTTAATCTGATTAAAATTTATATTCTATTTTTTTGCTTATCGGCAGAGAGTCAGGTAATTTATGGATGCCTCAGGCTTGATCCCGATAAACGGGACCAGTACCTTGGAAACAGGCACCCGACTCCTCGAAGAATCTAACTTTGCACATTATCTATCGTATTTATGACCTCAATGCAAAGATTTTCTACTTTGCCGACTGCTCGCTCAGTCTGACCCTACTTTATATATTATTTTTCCTCGAAACTCAACTAAATCTGTCAATTTTGCATGTAATGTTCAACCCCGGTGGATGTACTAGTAAGGCCAACCTTTTCTGCCAGCAATTTGATGGAAAATGAGGGGTGGACATCTGGTAACGTTACTTCTTGTCTGATCATAACAGGTAATGGGATGGTTTTATCGATGCTTTTGTAGTGTTCTGCCGCTATCAATGCAAGTAGAGAGACATTTGATTTATTTAAAACTTGATTGGCACTGTTCTTGAAATGGAAAGTATAGTTGCATGAGGCAGCCTTTTGGAGGAACAGCAAAACAACCGCAGGGTTTTTGCGAAACCATCACCAGTAAAAGGAATTATAAGGACACATTATGAAAAATCTCATTGTCTATTCCAGTAAATCGGGAAATACCAGAAAATTGGCTGAAGCTGTTTATGATTTTTTACCCGGTGAAAATGTTATAAAATCTGTCGAGGAAAAACCAGATCCTGAGGGGTATGATCTCGTTGTTGTCGGCTTCTGGCTGCAGGCAGGCAAGGCTGATCCCGGATCTTACGAGTATCTGGAAAAGCTTGCTCCGGCGAAACTGTTTCTTTTTGCCACCCACGGGGCTGCTGTAGACTCTCCCCATGCACAAAATGCGATGGAGGGAGCAAAATCCCTGGTCACATCGAGTCAGGTCGTGGGCACCTTTAATTGTCAGGGTGAGGTGAAGGAAGAATTTCTCGCAAAGGTACGAGAAAAAGATCCTCAGCCTCCCTGGGTGAAAGATGCCGGCGGAGCAGTGGGGCATCCGGATGCCCATGACATTGCTAATTTGCAGATTATACTTGAGAAAGCTGTAGCGAAGCTGAGAAGTTTGAAATGACAGCTAAATCTGACCATGCCCAGGAGAAATATGATGGAAACTGTTTCATTTGCTGATATCGCGATTGTTTCATGCGGAACTATGAGTCTGGAGTTAAATTACCTTCGTGATGAGGGTTTTCTCGATACTCCCCATATTTTGTACACCGTTCCAGGTCTTCATCAGGTTGTTCAGGAACTAGAGCATCAGTTGATTAAACAAATCAGCAAAGCAAAAGAACAAACTGATAAGGTAATTGTCGTCTATGGGGGCAAGTTTTGTTATGTGAATATCGATCAGCCCATGCGAACTATGCAGACGATAATTGAGGAACAGGGAGAGGGCGTTACCCGCATCGTAGCCACTCACTGTATGGATATGCTTGTAAGCGAGAGTGAGCGTAACGAAATTGGAAATGAGCTGGCAGGAGGCGAACCGGTCTGGTGGATGACACCGGGATGGATCAAATACCGTCAAAAAGTGTTTAAGGGATGGGATAAGGCTTTGGCTAATGAAAATTTCCCCAGGCACAGTGGTGGTGCTGTTGTGTTGGATGGTGTGGGATACATGGATATGTATATGGCTGAACAGCCGGAAGATTATCTCGAATATGCGGACTGGATGGGGATTACCCTGACACCTTATCCGATCAATCTTGATCGGTTTAAAACACTTCTAACTGATCAGGCAAGAAAATTGGCTGGATGAAGCCCTGGTAACGTTACCAGCGTTACATTGTCTAATAGTAATGATTTTTACAAGGTTGTGATGTTGTAATACGGCCCAATCTACTAAAATAGTAGGTTGGGCCGTATTGTTTGGCCATACCGGAAAGGTACTTATCCTCCTTGATGGAGTTTATATGAAATTCATTTCATGGATGTTAGATAAATTATTATCAAAATAAAAAAAAACTATGATATCGGCAATTATCTATTATAATGCCCGGAGGTTGAAATTTATACCAACAGATTGTCTAACCAAATTATTTTGATTAGTAGCCTCAATGCATGCCGGTACTGATGGAATGACTTGCAGAAAAATGAGGGACTGATCTTTATGGAGGGTCTTGATGTGACCAGGATTACCCCCGGACAGGAAGGGAAAAACAGAATAGGCTCAGCATTAGTGGTGGGGTCGGGAATAGGAGGGATGCAGGCATCCCTTGACCTGGCAAACAGCGGTCTTTTGGTTCATATGATCAATGATGAACCGTCTATTGGTGGAACTATGTCCAGACTGGACAAAACGTTTCCCACCGGAGACTGTGCCATGTGTATGATTTCTCCCCGTATGGTTGAGTCCAGCAGACATCCCAATATTAAGATGTATACCATGGCCAAGGCGACCAAAGTCATCGGCGAGGAAGGCGATTTTACGGTCACTATTGAGGAAAAGGCCAGGTATGTTGACGCTGATAAGTGTACAGGCTGTGGTGCCTGTGAGGAGAAATGTCCATCCAGGGTGCTTGATATTTTTAATCAGGGACTTAATAAACGAAGGGCAATTTTTGCTCTTTTCCCCCAGGCGGTACCCAACACCAGAGCGATAGACGGAGATCATTGCCTCTATCTCAATAAAGGAGTGTGCCGTAAATGTGAAAAGGTGTGTGATGCCGACGCCATCAATTTCGAGGATAAGGATAAGCAATATGACATCCATGTCGGTTCCATCATTCTCACTCCCGGTCTGAAGACTTATGAGCCTGATATTCGTCAGGAATTCGGTTATGGCAGGCATGATAATGTGGTCACTTCACTCCAGTTTGAACGACTTCTTTCAGCATCGGGACCCTGTAGCGGCACTGTAGCCAGACCATCCGACGGCGGGCATCCAAAGAAACTTGCCTGGATCCAGTGTGTCGGGTCGAGGAACAGCCATAATGCCAACTCCTGGTGCTCTTCCGTCTGCTGTATGTATGCGGCAAAACAATCGATCATAGCGAAAGAGCACGACCCCGAAGTTGATTCCACTGTTTTTTATATGGAGTTGAGAGCCTTCGGTAAAGATTTTGATAAATATATCGATAAAGCTAAAAATGATGCTGAGGTAAAATATAAGAGAGCAATGGTCTCCGAGGTTATTGAGGACCCGGAAACGAAGAATCTTATCATCCATTCAGTGAATGAGGAAGGAAAACTGGTCAACGAAGAGTTTGACATGGTCATTCTCTCCATTGGTTTTGAACCAAGATCTGATGCCGAGGAGTTTTCTAAAATATTCGGCATAGATACGGATAAATACGGTTTTGCTCAGACTTCCAAACTGCGGCCTGTTGAAACCAACAGGAACGGCATCTATGTAGCTGGAACGTATCAGGGACCAAAAGATATTCCTGAAACTGTAATCCAGGGAAGTAGTGCTGCTGCTAAAAGTATGGCTCTGCTTGGTGAAAGCAGGGGAACCGAGGTCAAAGAGGTAGTCTTGCCGCCGGAAACTGATATCACCGGACAAGACCCTAAAATAGGTGTAATTGTCTGTCATTGCGGGACTAATATTGCCGGCACTGTTGATGTGCAGAAGGTTGCAGATGAGGTTGCTGGTGAGCCTGGAGTAGCGTTTACCGAGACTATCGTTTATGCCTGTGCTCCTGATGGTCAGCAGAAGATCAGAGATGTAATTAAAGAGAAAGGGTTGAACAGAGTGGTCGTTGCCTCCTGTACTCCCAGAACTCATGGGCCTCTTTTTCAGGACACTATAAGGGAAGTCGGTTTAAATAAATTTCTTTTTGAACTGGCGGATATCCGGGAGCAGTGCTCCTGGTGTCATATGGCCGACAAAGAGAGGGCGACAGAAAAGGCAATAGACATTGTCAAGATGAACGTTGCCAAGACACGTTTACTGGATCCTGTAAATACAAGTTCCGTCGGGGTGACCCATACAGCTTTAGTTGTCGGGGGCGGCATTGCTGGAATGACGGCATCTCTTTCCCTTGCAGATCAAGGATATGGTGTCCATCTGGTCGAAAAAAATGATAGTCTGGGCGGCCTGCTTACTGAAGTTCACTCTACTCTGGAAGGGGACAATGTTCAGGAATTTCTGGTCGATGTTTCCAGGAGAGTTGAAAGCAATCCTGATATTACCGTTCATACCGCTACCACTGTTGCAAATATTGACGGTTTTGTTGGTAATTTTGTTACTACTCTGGCCAGCGCGAAAACTATCAACCATGGGGCACTGCTTATTGCCACCGGCGGTACAGAATATAGTCCCAGTGAATATGGTTATGGTGAATCCGAGAAGGTAATAACCCAGCGTGAGCTTGAGAAAATGCTCGCGGAAAAAGAACCTGACAATGGGGAAAGTTATGTGATGATCCAGTGTGTTGGGTCACGGGAAGAGCCGGATAATTACTGCTCGCGAATCTGTTGCCAGGATGCTCTGAAAAACAGTATTGCTATTAAAGAAAAGGCTCCCGATGCACAGGTGGTGGTAATTTATCGTGATATTCGCTCCTATGGATTGAAAGAGGATTACTATAGAAAGGCACGTGATCTTGGAGTTATCTTTCTTCTCTATACTCCTGATGATAAACCGCAGGTAGCGCAGGGAGAAGCAGGGCTTTCGGTAACTCTTTCCGGCAAGGTGCTTGGTAAAGAGATAGCAATAGATGCTGACTATGTCGTGCTCTCGACCGGACTCAGGCCTCGTCCCGATGCGGATGAATTAGCTAAAAATTTTAAATTGACCTGCAATATTGACGGTTTTTTTATGGAGGCCCATGTAAAGCTCCGGCCTGTTGATTTCCCAACTGAGGGCTTCTTCCTTGCCGGGTTGGCACATGCACCGAAAAACCTCGAAGAAACTATTGGTCAGGCACAGGCAGCAGCCGGTCGTACCGGCGCACTTTTATCCCATGAGAGTCTCACCGTTTCCGGTGTTATATCAAAGCATAATCGGGATATCTGCATGTCCTGTCTGATGTGTGTCAAAAGGTGCCCTTTTGGGGCGCCATTTATCGATGAAGACGGCAGGGTAAGTCATAACGAAGTTAAGTGTACCGGGTGTGGAATATGTGCAGGTGTTTGTCCTGCAAAAGCCTATCAGGTCAACTATTTCAGGGATGATCAGATTCTGGCAATGGTAGATTCCGCAACAGTGGGTTAATAGTGTTAGTTCAAGAACAGGAAACGAAAAATGACAGCTGACGAAGAAAAGATTGAAGAACCGAAAGGTCCGGAGATACCTCAGGCGATTCCAGCCGGATGGCAGGCAAATATTCTCGCCTTTGCCTGTCACTACTGCGCATTTGCAGCAGCCGATCTGGCAGGTGTCATGCGGTTACCATATCCTGCTAACGTAAAAGTTATTCGCCTTCCATGCACGGGGAAGCTTGATCATATCTATCTCTTAAGGGCATTTGAAAGGGGAGTGGACGGTGTTTTCGCTGCAGGCTGAATGGAAGGTCAATGTCATTTCCTGGAGGGAAATACCAACGCAGTAAAGAGAATAAAAAAAGTCAAAGAATTGTTGAATATGGTTGGGGTAGATCCTGAGAGACTTGAATTTTTTCACTTGTCGGCAGCTCAGGGACCGAGATGGGCAGAGATATGTACTGAGTTTACGGAAAAAATTAATGCACTGGGCCCATCCCCTATCTGGTTTGCACTCCAGAAAAAGCTGGAGTCTACGGAAAATAACAAACAGGCTGCCTGAACAGTATCTGCCTGAGGAACTACAAGGAAGGAGTGGAGAGACTATGATTGTAGGAGAACAGAAACCATTCGACGAAGTATGGGAGATGGTCAAAAGCCATAAGCAATTAACTGTATTCGGTTGTAACACCTGCGTTGCTGTCTGTCACCAGGGAGGGAATAAAGAAGCAGAAATTCTTGCCTCTCTCTTAAAGATGCGAGCTACCCAGGAAGGTGTTG